>NZ_FRBB01000015.1:0-91325 GCF_900142505.1 Fibrobacter sp. UWH5
ATAGCAGCGGTCAGAGTGGTCTTACCGTGGTCAACGTGGCCGATGGTGCCGATGTTGCAGTGCGGCTTACTTCTGTCAAAATGTTCTTTTGCCATTTTTTCCTCTTCTTCAGCAGAAGGTTTATCGCTTCGAAACCTAGGAACGACGCGGGTTTGCGTGAGATTCCTGTTATTCCGACAGAGCATAGGAAGCGGTACTCTGCGGATTTTGTCGCGTAAATTTAGCAAATCCACAAAAAATTTCAAGGATTTTTCTTTGTTTTTTTGCAGAAAACGGCAATTTTGGCTTATCAACACCCCTTTCCCGACGATCCTTTTTCGGTCTGCGTTTCCTACCGCGTACCCATCCAAAAACGCCATTTTTTTACAAATTTTTGAGGGTCATCAAACAACAGAACCCACTAAATTCAGTTTATCAACACAATAGCAACATTCAATCAACAAATAAAACGTACCAGAAGCCATTGTTTCTATAATTGTAAAAAGAATTTTACATATTAAGAATTTACATTAGTTTACATTCCGGAAACACCTTGGGAACGTTTTCAATCACACCGAAAAAATATTTTACACCATAGACGTAAGTATATATCTATCTTTGACTTGGTTTATGGGCATCCTTAGGTAAAGAGAATATGAAGAATCCTTTTTTCAAGACGATGATCAAGGCGATCCTGATCGCCGGCATGGCCATCGCGGTATGCAACTGCGGTGATGATTCCACTTCTGCAAACAACGACAACAACGGCAATGTCAACACTCCCGTTGCACTGAGCGAGCCCACCAGGCATTACAACGACAACGGCCTGGACGTCTACATCACTGAAGACGGCAGAGTCCTTGATGCCAACGGCCTGCAGGTCGGCTTTACAGACAAGGATTCCGGATCGATCATGACTATGGAAGGCGCCACCCTGGCTACCGGCGTAGACTTTAACGCCCTTCCCCTCATTCCGGCAGCAAGCGGCACCAAGCCCTCCAAGGTCCTTAACGCCGCCGGTCAGGACTACGTCATTTCTCCTGCCGTCGACAACGCCTTCGACGCCGAGGGCCACGCCCTGGGCACCGTCACTGACGCAAGCGGTGTACAGACCGGCTATTTCGTCTACATCACTGACAGCTATGGTTACATCACTACCCTGGATATGACCGTCGCCCTCCAGGACATCGACCTGAACCAGTATCCGGACTACAACCCGACGGCCGCTTCTTCTGCAAGCCAGCAGGAAACTCCGGTTCCCACCCTGTCTAGCGAAACGGTCATTCTTACCAGTTCCGACAGCCAGCAGGCCCTGTCTTCCAACAATCAGCAGCCGGCATCTAGCGCCCAGCAGCCCAAGTCTTCCGCTAGCCAGCCTAAGTCTTCTGACAGCCAGCCCACCAGCTCCGCTGCAAGGGGCTGCCCCGAAATCAAGTACGTTTCCGGCGGCGAAAGCGGTAGCGGCCACGCCACCAGATACTGGGACTGCTGCAAGCCCAGCTGCTCCTGGAAGGAAAACGCAGGCGACCACCGCGCAAAACAGTGCAGCGTGAACAGCACCACCCTGATTACCGACCCCAGCTCCCAGAGCGTCTGCGACGGCGGTAACGCAATGACCTGCACCAGCCAGACCGCATTTACCATCGAAGGCTGCGACAATATCGGTTTCGCCTTCGCTGCCGTGCCCGCCTTCAAGAGCGCCTGCGGCAGGTGCTTCGAGCTGACGTTCACCGGTCAGGGCAAGTACGAAACCAAGATGAACCACCAAAAGCTCCAGGGCAAGAAGCTCATCGTCATGGCCTCCAATGTCGGTGGCGACGTGTCTAACGGACAGTTCGACATCATGATCCCCGGTGGCGGCTACGGTGCATTCGACGGTTGTTCCGGCAAGATGGACTGGGGCGACATGAGAAATTCCGAACGCTACGGCGGCCTGTTGAGCGATTGCGAAAACCAGGTGGGTTACTCCGGCAACGATAGTCAGATCTACACCAAGCGCAAGGAATGTCTGGTCGGCAAGTGCAACAGCATCTTCGCCAAGGACGAAGCCGCCAAGGAAGGCTGCCTGTTCCTGGCCAACTTCATGGAAGCTGCAGGCAACCCGACCCACACCTACAAGGAAGTGGAATGCCCCAAGGAATTGGCTGACCGCTATTAATACCGCGTTCGACGCCATTCAGTAAATTAGAAGTCTCGGCCCGCAGGCCGGGGCTTTTTTCGTAACTTCATATCTTACAAAAATTTACACACGTAAACCCTTTACAGATACTATCTTTCCGCACGGATGGAATTGGAAGACTTTTATTGGTGTAAAGTCAAGTTTTCTCGTACACCTAGCATACAACCCCTACTGAGGTCGAAATGAAACGTCAATTCTTGAAGTCCGTTCTGCTCATCAGCTCCGTGGCAGCACTCATGAGCTGTTCCGAAGAAGCCGTCGACGCAATCGCAAACAATATTCCCGACCAGTCTCTTGTCACTTCTAGTGCAGACGCATCTGCACCCAACGTCCTTACTGCAACCGAGCCCTGCTTCGTGTTCAATACCGACAACCAGACTTACCTCATCAACGGTAATCTCGAAGTGAAGACCGCCGCCGGCGAAATTGTCGGTTCTTATGACGGCGCTACCATGACCATCAAGAATCTGGCCGGCGTCACCATGTTCGAAAGCGTGGACATCAGCGCCTTGGAATACAAGGACGTTGGCGAAGTTATCCCCACCGTTATCGCTCCCGCTTCCTCTGCTTCTAGCCTTCCTAACGAAACCGCTCCCACTTCCAGCGCTTCTCTGCAGGACAACAACCAGAACCAGACTGCTACTTCTAGCGCTACTCAGCAGAACAACCAGAACCAGACTGCTACTTCCAGCGCCGCTCAGCAGAACAACAACCAGAACCAGACTGCTACTTCTAGCGCCGCTCAGCAGAACGACCAGCCGCAGCAGGGTTCCGACGGTACCTGCTTCGACAAGCTCTCTAATAAGTATGTGAAGCCCTACACCGAACTGGTAGGCAAGAACGGCGAAAAGTACGCCTACAAGAACGACTGCTCCATCGATTGCTGGTGGGACGGCAGCAACAACAACTGCGCAAACATCGGTTCTGGCAACGGCTCCAACAATAACAACAACAATAACAACCAGCAGCAGCCTCAGTCTTCTAACAGCCAGCAGCAGGCAAAGTCCTCCGCTAGCCAGCAGGCAAAGTCTTCTGCTAGCCAGCAGCCTGCATCCAGCGCTTCCAACACCAACAATGGTACAACTCCCAACTTCAAGATTGTTAGCGGCGGTAAGAGCGGTTCCGGCTACGCAACCCGTTACTGGGATAGCTGCAAGCCTCACTGCGCATGGAAGGGCAAGGCCGGTCCGGCAAGCACCCCGACCCGCACCTGCCACGCTGACGGCTCCCTGGCTGGCACCGATGAAAAGTCCGCATGCGATGGCGGTACTGCAGGTACCTGCCTGAGCCAGATCCCCCAGATCATTAACGATAACCTGGCATACGCATTCGCAGCAACTCCGGGTGGCGAAGGCGACTGCGGCCGTTGCTACCTCCTGACTTTCGACGGCAATGGTCACGACCAGAACCCCGCACGTAACAAGGCTCTCGCCAACAAGAAGCTGGTGGTCATGTCCAGCAACATCGGTTACGACGTTGCCGGCGGCCAGTTCGACTTGATGATCCCGGGTGGTGGCGTCGGTGCATTCTCCGGCTGCCGCGTCATGGGACTTTCCTGCAACGGTAAGCAGTACGGTGGTCTCCTGGGCACCTGCCAGGACAAGTACAACAACAGCACCGACAAGCTCCTGGATTGCTTGAAGTCTAGCTGCAAGACTGAATACGGCAACAACACCCAGGCTTACGAAGGCTGCATGTTCATGGCAACTTGGATGAACGGCGCAGACAATCCGACCCTGAAGTACCAGGAAATCGAATGCCCGTCTGAACTTTCCGCAAGATGGTAATCTGGCGCTAAGCTGCAAGAACTTAAAGGCCCCGACGAATGTCGGGGCTTTTTCTTTTTATAGTTTGCGGAACCTGCCAGACGTCCACCCAAAAAGAGCGGCCCGCCCATCCGAAATTACTTCTTGACAATATTGTCCAGGAATTCGATAGTCACGCTATAGGCGTGATCGCGGACTTCCTTGCGGGAAAGGTAAAGGTCGTGCAAGGCCCCTGGAATCTGCACCAGGCGCACATCCGGTCCCAGGTGGGCACCGTAATTGCGGATATCGTCTACGTTCAAGACGCCATCGCAACGGGTGTACTCATCGCTCCATTCGTCTTCGTTGACGCTACAGCCGCTGTGCATCACGAGGATCGGCGAGACAAGATCCATCCCGGCCTTTACGATATCCTGGGCGTCACAGATGGCGGCAGACCAGCCGAAATCCACGGGGATGCTGCCCGGCACCTTCAAGGTCGTATTGTATTCCCATTCGCCCTTCATGCTCTTGAGCAGGCTTTCGCTGTAGGCGTCGCTGCTGCTGCGGGGAATCGGGATGTTCGGGAAGTAATGTCCGATAGGCGCAAGAACGGGAATGATCACATCGCGCATGAGCCAGGAGTAATTCATCTCCATGAAGGGGCTGTTCAGCACGATAGCATCGAAGTCCTTGCCCTTTTCGCGGACGTCGGCGTACACCAGAGAAATCAGGCCGCCGGTACTGTGTCCCAATAAAACCTTGGGCACATCCTTGCCGACTGCCGCCTCGATTTTCTTCCAGGCGGAATCGATTTCCGGGAAATAGCTGGTTACGTCCCTGAGCTCACCCAGCACTTCGCCCTGGCGGTAGGAACGACCGTAATTGTGCAGGTCGATAGCGAAGAAGGCATAGCCTGCGGAATCCAGCTTTTCGGCCGTTAAAGTCTGGAAGTAATAGTCGTTAAAGCCGTGAATATAGAGCACGGCCGCCTTGGGCTTATTGACAGTTCCGTTCAGAGAATCCTGGGGAGCTGCAGTGGAATCCTGTACAACTGCGGAATCCTGGGGCGCAGACTTGCCGGACGCTCCGAATGGATAGCTTACAAGCGTTGCGTGATACTGGTTGTTGTCTCCAGCATCGTAGAATTCGGCCGTGAACGGCTCGCCCAGAAACGGGTCCACCACGGCCTGGGCAAAGGCCATAGAAACAAGGCCCCCCATCAACGCAGATGTAAAAACAGTAAATCTCATAACCTCAAAGAAATATAGTTCTTAAAGTACCTTAAAAAGCTCAAATTTTCAAATAAAAACAGAATAAGCCGTCTTTTTTGGAATATCAAACTGGGCTGTCTATACAAGCGAATAAAGAAAACGTCTGTTTTTTGACATTTTTTGTCAGACAAGCAATGCTAATTTTATAAAGAAAATAAGGAGGCCGTTATGAACCAGCTCAAGATTATTCACGACGACATCACCCGAGTCACGGCAGACGCCATCGTCAATTCCGCCAACCCCTTCCCTATCTGCGGTGGAAGTACCGAAGCCCTGATCTTCGATGCAGCCGGACACGACCAGCTCCTGGAAGCCCGCGAAAAGATCGGCTACCTGGACGTTTGCGATGTGGCCCACACCGATGCCTTTGACCTGAACGCCAAATACATCATCCACGTTTCGGCCCCCCGCTGGAACGATGGACGTTCCGGCGAAAAGACCTCCCTGAAATTCTGCTACCAGAACGCCATGCGCAAGGCCCGGGAACTGGGCTGCCATTCCATCGCGTTCCCCCTGCTGTCTAGCGGCATTTACAGATTCCCTAAGGATTTGGCCCTGGACATCGCCAAAGAATCCATCGAGGAGTTCCTGCAAGGCGACGGAAAGGACTGCGACATTACCGCCACCATCGTACTCTACGACGACGAAGCGGTCAAAATTTCCGAAGCGCTGTTCGGCAAGATCCAGGAATACATCTACGCCAACTACGTCCCGGAAAATCCCCAGGAAAATTTCGAAGCACTCAAGTGCTGTTCCTTCAGTGAAGAACCGCTCGGCGACGGTCAAATGGCCGACGACAGTCAAATAATCGGCGAAAGCGAAGTCGTCGCAGAAATTTGCGACGCAGCTCCCATTCTTTCCAAGATCAGCAGCAAGTCGGATTTCGACAAGAGCATCAACGAACTGCTGAAGGACCCGAAAAGGTTCAAGTCCTTCCGCAAGAAGATGAACGAAATCATGACCGACAGAAGCATCACCAATTCCATGCTGGCCAGGGATTCCGACGTAGACCGCAAGGTACTTTCGAAAATCAACAACAGCGATAGCTACACCCCCTCCAAGGAAACGGCCATCGCTATCGCCATCGGCCTCAAGCTGAACTATATCGAGGCGGTGGAATTCCTGTCTTACGCCGGGCGGGCCCTGTCACCCTCCAGCAAGAGCGACCTGATTGTCCAATTCTTCATGGAAAACAAGGAACTGTTTTACAGGGAAAATCCCGACAGGAATCAATACAAGGTGAACACCCTCAACACGATCCTTTCAACCCATGGAGAAAATTCCCTTGGAGCCAGCCGGAGCCTCTAAAAACGATGTCGCCTGGCAGGCGACCTTTCTGTTCCCGCAACCACCTATATTGAACGTATCAACAGAGCGATGCAATCCGGCAGTCGCAAAAAAAAGAGAGGTTCAATATGAAGCAGGGACTTACAGAAATCGTTTTTATCATGGACCGCAGCGGATCCATGAGCGGCCTTGAGACAGATACCATCGGCGGCTTCAACGGCACCATCGAAAAGCAGAAAAAAGAAGAAGGGGAAGCACTGGTTTCCACCATCCTCTTTGACAATGTTTCCGAGGTTCTTCACGACCGCGTTTCCTTGGACAAGATTCCGCCCATGACCAGCGAGCAGTACTGCGTTGGCGGAGGCACCGCCCTCATAGACGCCCTAGGCGACGCCATCCATCACATGGGAAACGTACACAAGTACGCCCGGGATGAAGACCGCCCCGAAAAGACCATCTTCATCATTACCACCGACGGCTACGAGAATTCCAGCCGCAAGTATTCCGCCGAGCAAGTACGCCACATGGTAAATCGCCAGAAGGAAAAGTACGGTTGGGAATTCATTTTCCTGGGAGCCAACATCGACGCCGTGGAAACCGCCCGCACTTACGGAATCAGCGAGGAACGGGCCGCCAACTACGTCAATGACAAGAGAGGCATCGAGATCATGTGCTGCGCCCAGAGCGCCATCATCAGCGATATCCGAAACAACATCTGCCACGAGGAACGCGGTCACTGGAAAAAGGAAATGGAACAGGATCATCAGAAGCGCAGCAAGCGTTAATCTGCAACGGCAGCAAGATTCCGGGGAGCAAAAAAGGACGGTCCGCATTTGCGAACCGCCCTTTGTTCTTTAAGGAGAGTATGAATTTCTTGACCCGCGCAAACTAGTTTTCGCCGTTGCGCATTTCGGTCTGTTCACGGTCAATGGTGTACGTCAGATATTCCTTGAAGTCACGGTCGATGGAAACTCCGTCAAAGTCCACATCGTCGTTTTCAAGAACGAATACTGAGGTAGGATTGTCAATCCAGGCTTCGATATTGACATCGCCAAATCCAATGGTCTTGTCACCTGCAGCTTGCGCCACATACTCGATTTTGGACTTCGGAACCCAACCGGTGCAATCTCCCTTGACCAGGGCTTCAGTTTCTGCCTCGCGGAGTAGCGCCAGCTCAGCATTGAAACCCATGGTGCAGAGAATTTTGTCGCCACCCTTGGTCGCCATCAAATCCAGGTCACCCAATCTGGACTTTACCATCTTGGATGCGAAGGATGATGAAACCATCAGGGCAAAGGCAACGAGCAGTGTAATTTTCAGCGTCTTCATGATAAGCCTCCTTTGCGGCCCTAGAGCCTGTTCGAGAGCAGCGACCCAGCCGTCCCTCACCCAACAAAGTACAAAGTTGGCTTTTTCCAGACCAGGAAATCTAAGATTTATTTTACAAAACTTATTCCAGGTTGGAATATACCCTGTCTGCGCTTTGGCCCAGGTTTCTTAATTTCTATTTTTTATATGGGTCTGCAATTTAGACCTGCTACCTATAAAAAAGATTTTTAGGACCCGCTTAAAAAAGGATTCATCATGGGCATTGTCTTGAAGAACATCCAGGCCATCGTTCCTGCCGGAAGCAAGGACGAAGTGAAGGAAACTTCCATCTATATTGAAGGCGACAAGATTGTTGGCATGGGCGCGGAACCCGCCGGCTTCAAGACAGACAAGGTCATTGACGGAACTGACAAGCTGGCCATTCCCGGCCTGGTAAATTGCCACACCCATTCCTACATGAGCTTTATGCGCAACGTGGCCGACGACCTTTCCTTTATGGATTGGCTGTTCGGAACCATCGACCCCATCGAACAGAAGATGACCGACGAGGACACTTACTGGGGCGCTTGCCTTGCCATCATCGAAATGATGAAGAGCGGCACCACCTGCTTTAACGACATGATGATGAATATCAAGCAGACTACCAAGGCCATCAAGGAATCCGGTATGCGTGCGGTCATGTGCCGCGGCCTGGTCGGCTCTGCCGAAGATGACGGCGGACGCATCCAGCAGACCTACGACGAAATGGAATTCTGCAAGGACTGCGACCGCATCACTTTCAAGTTCGGCCCCCACGCTCCCTACACCTGCACCGAGGATTATTTCCGTCGCGTGTCCGACGAAGCCAAGAAGGCGGGCATCGGCATTCATGTGCATCTTTCCGAAAGTGTTGCTGAAATCCAGGGCACCCAGGAAAAGTACGGCTACTCCCCCATCGTCATGGCCGACAAGAACGGACTCTTCGATGTTCCCTGCATTGCCGCCCACTGTGTGCAGGTGGATGACGCCGATATGGACATCATGGCCCGCAAGGGAGTTTCCGTGGTGACGAATCCCGCAAGCAACATGAAGCTGGGTAACGGTTTTGCTCCCGTTCCCGAGATGATGGCCAAGGGCATCAACGTGTGCCTGGGTACCGACGGCGCCGCAAGTAACAACAGCCTGAACATGTTCCACGAAATGAGCCTGCTGGCATTGATCCACAAGGGAACCCACAAGAGCCCCCAATGCGTCAGCGCCCGCGAAGTGTTCCGCATGGCCACCCTCAATGGCGCCAAGGCACTTTGCCTCGAAAACCAGATCGGCTCCCTGGAAGTGGGCAAGAAGGCAGACATCGCCATTCTGGACTTGAACAATCCTTCCCTGATGCCAAAGAACAACTTGATCGCGGGCCTCTCCTATTCCGCCAACGGCTCCGAAGTGGACACCGTCATTATCGACGGCAAGATCACCATGGAAGGCCGCAAGGTTCTGACTCTCGATGAAAAGCTGGTTTACCAGAAGGTGAACGAAATCATCAAGCGCATGGGCCTGGAAAATAAGGATTACGTTTAAGGGTTCCGTCGCGGAAACTGGCGCAATTTTTATTTTTGCAAAAAACGGATGATAGGACAGACGACCATCCCTAAAAATTCGGCTGGACCCTCGACGAGTGCCGGGGCGAAAAACACAAACCAAATGAGGCCCCGCGGGGCATATCCAAAAGGAAAAGATATGGCAAGTGAAATCAGAGATATCAGTCTGGCCGAATCTGGCGAACGCAAGCTGGAATGGGTTCACCGCAACTGCAGCCTTCTTTCTATGCTGAAGGCTGAATTCGAAAAGACCAAGCCCTTCGCCGGAAAGAAGATCGCCCTCTCCGTCCATCTGGAAGCAAAGACTGGTTATCTGTGCCAGGTGCTGAAGGCTGGCGGTGCGGAAATGTACGTTACCGGTTCCAATCCACTTTCTACCCAGGATGACGTGGCTGCAGCCCTCGTGAAGGAAGGCATGGAAGTGCACGCCTGGTACGATGCTACCAACGAAGAATATGAAAGCCATATCCGTCACACTCTGCAGTGCGGACCCAACATCATTATCGATGACGGTGGCGACTTGGTGAACATGGTCCACAACGAAATGCCGGAACTGATTCCTAACATTATCGGCGGCTGCGAAGAAACCACCACCGGTATCATCCGCCTGGAAGCCATGAACAAGGCTGGCAAGCTGATGTTCCCCATGGTCCGCGTGAACAACGCCGACTGTAAGCATCTCTTTGATAACCGCTACGGTACCGGTCAGTCCGTATGGGACGGCATCAACCGTACTACCAACCTGATCGTGGCTGGCAAGCAGGTTGTCGTTGCCGGTTACGGCTGGTGCGGTAAGGGTACCGCCATGCGCGCCAAGGGCCTGGGTGCCCGCGTCATCGTGACCGAAGTGGATCCGGTGAAGGCTATCGAAGCTGTCATGGACGGCTTTGACGTAATGCCCATGCGCGAAGCTGCAAAGATCGGCGACTTCTTCGTGACCGTTACCGGTTGCGACGGCGTTATCGATGCAGAAGATCTTTCTGTAATGAAGGACGGCGCCATCCTCGCCAACGCAGGTCACTTCGACTGCGAAATTGACGTAGCATGGCTGAAGAAGAACGCCGTGGAAATCCGCGAACAGCGCAAGAACATCATGGGCTACAAGCTGCCCACCGGCCAATGGGTATTCGTGCTGGGCGAAGGCCGCCTGGTGAACCTTGCCTGCGGCGACGGCCATCCGGCAGAAATCATGGACATGAGCTTTGCTATTCAGGCACTGTCTGCAAAGTACCTGGTGGAACACGCCGGCGAACTCACGGAAAAGATCATCGACGTTCCTCGCGAAGTGGACCAGGAAGTGGCCCGCAAGAAGCTCAAGTTCCTTGGCAAGGAAATCGACGTTCTCACCGCCGAACAGGAAAAGTACCTGCATTCCTACAACCTGGATGTGTAAGTTCACGAATCCGACGCTTTTTATAAAGACGTTAAAGACGAGAAGGATGCCTTATGGGCATCCTTTTCTTGTACAAATTGTTTTTTCTAGTTAGCATTCCCTACCAGACTTCATATTATATTTAAAGACATGCGTAGTCTTAAATTTTTAGCAGTCCTGCCTTTCGCCGTGGCCTCGGCTTTTGCCGGTTGGGAATATTCCCTGGTCACCAATGGGGCCTACTATGTCGAACACGAAGTCAAGACCGGAGACGAACACTTCTCCGCACCTTCGGGCCCATACGACGGACTTGAAGCCTTGACTCGCCTGGATGCCAAGTACACCATTCCCACACCTCTCGGGGATCACTGGCTCCTGAGCGGCGCAGACGTTGAACTGTGGGGATCTCTTGAACTGTCACCGGTGACGTTGCGCCCCATGGTCGAGGTGGACTTTACGCCTGTTCCCTTCCTGGTTTTCGGTGCGGGCGCTTCTATCGGTAGCGGCTGGAATGTTCTTGGTTTTGAAGGTCTGACCAAGTACGATTTTGAAACTCAGGACTACGAGAACCTGACTCCGTTTACCCATTACTTTTACGACTTGTGGGCATCGGCCACGTTCCAGTTTGACACGGGCGCGCTCATTGAAGGAGACTGGTCCCATGTGGTGATGGTGGCTAGCTACAAGCTTTTCTATGAAGCCATGACCGGCGTCGACGATGGAGAAATTTGGCAGTGGCAGGAATCCGCCCGCAAGGCCAACGGTTTGCAGTACAGCTTTACCGGAGTGCTTGGCTACCAGATGCCCATGACCCTGAATATGGTGGGCCTGATGCTTGAAATGGGAGGCCACCTGGACAAGGATGACTACGGCCCCGTGGCCCAGAGTTTCGACGGAGACTTTACCACCACGGCCATTAGCGCACTAACCTCGTTCAAGCTAAGCGACAAGAACAGTTTGACGGTGCTCTACACTTTTGAACGTGAACGAAGCTACTCCCAGTTGCACGACGACGAGGACCAGGAACCCCTGCTTCACGTGACCGGCGGCGAATGGAGTTTTTATAGAGTGGCGTTAAGCTGGAAACACAAGTTCTAATTTTTTTTGAAGTCAGAAAAATAAATTCTGACTTTTTTTATTTCGTGACATAAATAAAATTCTATCTTGTTGCAGATAAAGTTTAATCTCTTGGAGGCGGAAATGTACATCAACAGAATTCGCAAGGCAATCGCCGCACAACGAATCACCCAAGAGGAACTCTGCAGACGTGTAGGGTGTTCCCGCGATGCCATTGTCGATGGGATCAGCGCAGATACCGCATGCAAACTGGAATTCATGCTGGGCGACGATCTTTTTGCAGGCATCGACATCCATGTCAGCGAAAGTGAAATGTCAAAAGCCCGAAGCAAGATGGAAGCGGGATTTTGCAGCGCCGAGGCAAAGGCCTGGGCACAGAAATTCCCCGTGGCAGAACTCCGCAGACTAAATCGCATTCCCGCCCAATGCAGCAACAAGGACGGAAGCCTTGTAAAAGCCCTGCTGAAATTTTTCAACGTGGCAACCATCGAGGGCTGGAAAACCTATTACGCCAACATCCAGGATTCCGTGAACCCTCAGGCCTATTCCGCCTGGTTGCGCCTGGGTGAACTGCAGGTCAGCCGCCCCGCCGCCGAAATCGCCATCGAGAAGGAAGCCATTCTCGAGAACATGAAATTTTTGCGCCGTAACGCCCTAGGTCTGCGAAACGCCCTGCGCAAGGCCGCCATCAGTAGCATTTCGGATTGCGATGTTCAGGTTGTTCAGGTGCCGGCATTTTTGACGGCCCCCGCACCCCTTTCCGCAAGCTACTGGGTCGGCAAGCGCCCCGTCATCCAGATTCCCGCGGGCCCCATGACCGACGTACGACTTCTGCAGGGGCTGTTCCATCAGCTGTACCACATTATGTACGGCAAGCGCAGCCTGTGCCTACAGCTGGGCCTGCAACTAAGCCAGCAACCTTCTGCAGGAATTGCGGGAACCGCGGGCGGTTCTGCAAACAGCATCTCGGGCGACGCCCTAAAATGCAGCGCCGCCGAACAGTTTGCGGAACGCCATATGCTGACCGAAGCCGAAGAATGCGAAATCATCTGCTGCGGCCACTTTGCCGAAAAGCGTTGCATCGACTATTTCGCAGGACTCTTTCATGTGCGCCCAAGCATTATCGTAGACCGCCTGCAGCAACAAAAAAAGCTGTCTAGCAGAACATTGCTAAACAGCTATAAAGTCGCAGTTTAACGCACCCGCCGGCAACATGCCGCGCGAAGCGCGCCCGTCGCCTAAACAGCCAAACGATTAATAGTTAATGGCCAGGTAGAAACTGAAGCTTCCGAAATGGCGGCCAAAGTCAAAACCGTCCAGGAGCATGTCGTAGGCGGCACCCACTTCAAGCTGGGTCGTAGAAGTACGGAAGATGATCAAGCCCGCTTCAAGACCACCGGCAGGGCCAATGGAAAAGGCTTCAGAGAACTTGTCAAAGTGGAAGTCCATTTCGACACCCACACCTAGGCCCATGCCCACATAAGGGGAGAACACCTGGTCGGCAAAGAAATAGCGGCCGCCAATCAAGGCAGTCTCGTGCCACTGCCAATGAGTTTCATAAGAACCGTTAGCGTTGTTCATGAACGTAATGGCACCATGAGTTGTCATTTCCCAAATACGTCCGTAATGGAATACCACGCCCTGGTCCCAGTCACGCTTGGGATTCTTCCTGGAATCTTCCCAGTTGTGCCACACGCTAAAGCCAAGACCGAAACTTGCGAAATTGTAGGTCGGGCGCTTGGGAGCCGGCAACGGATCGTCGTCGGAATTCTTGGCCTGAGTCACTTCGGTAGCGACAGGTTCATAGGGTCCCTTGGTCACATTTTCGTCGGATGCGCCATCCTGGGCGAAAGCGATACCTGCAAGGGCGAAAGCGATAATTCCAAAAATCTTTTTCATGCATTCAAATATACAAAGTTTCTAAATTAACCTCCATGAATAAAGCTGCCATTATTGTTGCTGTAAGTATGTTGCTCAGCCGCGTGCTGGGAATCTTCCGTGAAATGCTTTTGGCCCACGCCGCCGGCGTCTCCCTCGAAAAGAACGCCCTGGATCTGGCCTTCATGATTCCCGACATCCTGAATCACGTGGTAAGTACCGGATTCTTGAGCATTATCTTCATCCCGATTTTTACAGGCTACAAGGTGGCCGGCGACGAAGAGAAAAGCTGGAAGTTCTTTAGCAACGTGCTGAACACCTTCGGCGCCATCTTGCTGGTGCTGGTGATTCCTGCATTCATCTTTATGCCGGAACTTTTGCAGCTGCTCACCACCAGCGGCGCAAGCGCAGAACTGATCGAGCGCGCCACTTACTACGGCCGCATCATTTTGCCGGGCCAGATCTTCATCTTCGTGGGAAGTATTCTGGTTGCCGTGCAGCACACCCGTAAGCAGTTCCTGATTCCTTCCCTTACCGGCCTCATCTACAACGTGGCCATTGTGGGCGGAGGCCTTGCCGGAATTCTGATGGGCCGCATGAATGGCGTCAGCTACGGTCTGGAAGGTTTCGCCTGGGGCGTTCCCGTGGGAGCCTTCATCGGATTCTTCGCATTGCAGATTTTTGGAGCCAAGCGTGGCGGCGTCAAGTACGAACTGATCATGCAGCCCACCCATCCCGATATCGTTCGCTATTTCAAGATGATGTTGCCCATGTCTCTTGGCGTAGGCTCCATGTTCGGCCTGGAATTCATTATTCGTAGTTTTGGAAGTAGCTTTGGGGGCAGCGGTATTTCTAGCCTGAACTACGCCTACCGCGTCATGTACACCCTGGTGGCAGTCTTCGGTTTCTCCGTTTCCGTTACCAGCTACCCCGACATGGCACGCCTTGTAAAGGAAGGTCAGATCAAGCAGCTGAACGAGAAAATCTGGAAGAGCCTTTCTCGCATGTTCTGCATTTTGATTCCCGCCGTGGTTGCCGTGTGGGCACTCTCCTTCCCTGCCGTGCGAATCCTCTTTGAACGCGGCGCCTTCCATCGCGAAACCACCGAAGCCATTACCGAAATTCTCCGCTGGTACTTGCCCGTAAGCTTGGGACTTTGCCTCCAGGCAGTTCTGGTGCGCAGCTTCTACGCCGCAGAACGCATGTGGCTGCCCACCCTGCTGAACACCGGAATCTTTGCCGCCACCATTCCCGCCTACATGCTATTGAGCGAACCTCTGGGTATCAAGAGCGTACCTATTATCGGTGCCACCGGCGCCATCCTGCAGGTGATTTCCATGATCTTTATGTGGGCCCGCAAGAACGGAACCGACGGCATGAGGACCGCACTTCTGAACATGTTCCGCGCCCTGGTCGCCTTCGGCATCATGATCTTTGCCGCCCTTGGACTTGACCATGTGACGGGTGAATTCGTCCGCAGCACTAACCTGATCGTGCTGGTTATCTACAGCTGTGCCGCCGGCGTTATCCTGCTGTTCGCCACCCTCTTTATCCAGAAGATCCTTGGCAGCAAGGACGCCGGAGATATCCTTAACGAATTGCTGGGAAAGGTCCTCCGCAAGCTCCACCTGAAAAAATAAAAGGTCATTCCACCCTGTAATAGTTTCAGCTTTTTCTCCAGAACTCTTTTTTGTATTTTCGCATAGACATGGGGGTTTTTATGCGTTTTATTAAAAGTCTAATTTTTTTGTTAGTGGTTCTTTGTTCTGCAGGGAACGCCCATGCAGGAAGTGCCGCATCCGATTTAACCAAGGGCGCAGCCAAAATCCTCCTGTTTATTCCCGGGATGATGCTGGAGGAATATTTCGCAAGCCTATTTGACGGCGAAGGCCGAGTGGATTATTCCGAAGAATCAGTCTTTATTCCCTACATAAAAGTTAGCGGTATCCATCCCGACTACAAAAATTATATCGTCCAGACCTTCGGCCAGTACGTCAAGGAAGTGGGCCGTTACAAGCTCGTGGCCGCCGACAAGGAATCACCCTATGTCAAGTCCGCCTCCATGGCCATAGTCAGTAACCTCGCCAAGCGCAAGGGCTGCCCTTACATCCTGTACATCACCGTCAAGGAACAAGGCAGCGGCATGCTCCTCACCTTCGCCATGAAAGACACCGAAAACGATAACCTGGTGTGGCACGACGAATACCAGGCCATTATCCCCGAAGACATCGCTCCCATCTTGTTCCGCGTGGCAAACTCCATGGGCACCGGCAAAAAAGGAAGCAACCCCAAAAGCTTCTACGATTCCGAATATCCCATCTACATCAGTGAATCTAACTTCCAGCCTGTTGCCGCCACCCACGAAAGCGGCGAATCCAACCTTCCCAGCAATTTCGAAAACAAGCTGAACACTTCAAGGACCACCCGCGTGGCATTCTCCTTCGGCGTAGATTATCTGATCAAGAGTCAGCATGCCGCAGGCAATATCGGATTCTCCGCCTGGCACGACTTCACCTATTTTATGGTCGGCGCTGAAATAGACTTCAAGGGAATCATTTCCAAAGACACGAACATGATCCACCTGGGCCTAAATCTTGCCGCTCCAATCTTCATCCACGAAAACAACACGCCCTACGTAATAGCTGGCGCCGGATTATCCGGAACCAAATACACGACAACTAACTACCGCAACGAAGAACAAGACAAGAACGACCAGGGCGCAACTTTCTCGCTGGGCGCAGGCTATCAGTTCAACCGCTACGGAACCTGGACAGTCCGCTTCGGCCTCAAATACTTCAGGAACAACTACTACACCAACGGCCACAAGCTCCAGGGAATCGGCCTCGAAACAATCATAGGTTACTGATGACTAGGCTCGCCCACATAATCGCCATGATGTTCCTTGCGGCTTACGCCCATGCAGGGATTTTCTCTGGTTGGCAAGAAATCTATGTGTCCGCAGACGACGGGAAAGCATACGATTTTTACGGGAACGGGAAATTCCTCTGTTCGGGAACGCGATGCCACTACACGAACTCAAGCGGAAAATGCAAAATCGAGTTCATTGCCAAAAAGGGGGAACGCATTTACGGAATCACAGAATTTGGTGACGACTACCAATGGGAACAGCGACCATTTTTAGCCAAGGCGCTTTTTGACAATCGGGATGAGGACCGCCCCTGTACCAGCACCAGCGCCACCGTACAAATTGACCCCGTGGCACACATGCACTTCTTTATGCCACCCATCAAGACAAATACAGATTGGGCCCGCCCTGCAGAAAACAAGGAACTCCTGATTCCCCGAAAAATGCCAAGTCGCGCCGACTGGAAAAAATCTCCCTATAAAAAGTGACTAAAAAAAGACGCCTCCTCATAAGAGAAGACGCCTTTTTTGGATGTGTGGAGTAATCTCCAAAGTAGCTTCATCCAAAGTAATTGAAATGGATTTTTTCAGAAACACCATGGACAAAATGTCCAATTAAGTCAACGATGGATAAGAAAATCAGTTTTAAACTGTCCCAAGTTGCGGAAGAAAAAATCATATGAAATCACTTTTTCTTCGCATCGTACTTCGCCGGCTTATCAACAAGACTCATTCCAAAGTCAAAATACGACTCAGGAGTCACATCGAAAACGGCAGCCAACTTGGTAGCCATTTTTCGTGAAACTACACGACGCCCCCTTTCGATTTCAGAAAGATTTTGGACAGAGATTCCCAATTTTTCGGATAGAACTTTCTGAGTCCAGCCGCGAAGTTCACGGTCAGCCTTGACAGCATCGCCAGGAGACATTTTCTCGGCAATTCCCTTAAGCACTTCTGAATTATCCAGATCAATAAATTCATCATCATCGCTAACGTCCACAGAAGGGAAAAGGCTGCGCATGATTCCAATGACGCAATCAGGAATGTTACCTTTAATCTGGAATACAACAGGTTCCTTAGTGCCGGGCATAGGGGGCGCTTTCACGACTGCCAACATAATACACCTCAATGGTTAGCGTTCCGTTTTTACAAGTCCAACAGGCCACCCATTTACGAGATAAATGGCAATGATACTTGTCGGGTCCAAGTTTTGAATAATTCATAAGAGTCGGCTGCTCAGGGCCCTTTTCCTTATTTTCTGAACACTTTTTTCAACCGAACGTTTTGCGATTACAACGTACATATAAACAATATAGCCAAAAAATGGCTATAAAGCAAGATGTTTATTTACACTATAAACTTTTTGCTCTATGCATGTTTCATTTCTTCCATAAATTCATTTGCATCATCAAAATGGAATATGGAAATGCCACGACTACCAAGGAACTTTATAAAATCCTCTTCAGTCATTCCCGTCAAGCGAGGACAGGTGCCGGCTCAAGCAAGCTTGGCCGTCGCGACTCTCATGCAAACAGTTGTTCTTGACGCATTTATTTCATTTATGTATACTTTGAACATAAACAGGCCTGTAACGAAGTTGTCCCACCATAGGGGAACCAACGATGTTACGGGCCTTTTTTATTTGCGGTCGTAATCACATCCGCAAACTGCTTCTGTGCAGCATTGCTCTTGCTATAATTTTGCATCACATTTTTTATATCAAGCAGGACGCCGTGAATTTTGTGGTAAGGTTTTACAAGACCTTTTGCCACATCCGTATTTTTCCAATCACTATAGGCGTAGCCTAGATATTTCATTTTAAATGGGTACAAAAAATTCTCTGCAGTTACCGCACCCGCACAGTAAGGCATCAGGAAAACGTTATAAACCGTTTTGCCAATTTTTTGTTCAGCAAATTCAGCATAGGCAAGCTGCTTGGTGATGGATTCTGATTGCGGCAACGTTCTGCCATCAATGCCGTAAGTATAATACTTGGAATCCAGAACAAAGATTTTGTCATCCACTTTCATGATGGTATCAGGACGCATTTCAACACGACCCGCATTTTTACCATCAATAACCCAGCCGCAATTTGGATAATAATCTTCTCGACGTTCCGTACCAAAAATACGCTCCACCATGGCTTCCCAAACAGGAGCAAAAGAATTTACCCCAAAATAAAATTCATCGGGAATCACATTTTCGTCAGACACGTTTTTTCCGAGATATTCCACAATCCGCTGCATATCCTGGAAAAGTGTAAGTGTGCGATCATGGAATGTTTTGGAGGCTTTCGTCATCAAGACAGAAGAAAACATCTCGTAGTCAAAATCAAAGGCGGGAGGTTCCTGGATATCAACGCCAAAAACAAAACCGATTCTTTTTGCAGCATCCCACACGCAGAATTTATGGATAAGCGAAATCAGTTCACGTTCATTATTGTCCGTTTGTCGTGTAACTGGATCAAGATAGACCACACTATCATTAACAACATCCGGCCTCAAAGTTTTTATTGTTCGATTCCAATCAACTTTGCCGTTTCCACCCTGCTTAAAGACCACCTCCTGCTCGGAGTAATAGCCATACTCCATAAAATTCCGGAGTAGGTTGACATAAGCTAGCATAGGAAAATCTGAAGACGATTTTTCAACATCCCTTCCGATAATGTTTGAATTTTCGTGAACCTCGATCAGCTCCGAATCAGAAAGCACATCAAACAACTGCATAATATCCTGGCGAAGCTCATCTTCGTCAAGTTCCGCAATAGCGTCATCATTCTTAAAGTATCCAGCAGGAAAACAAATTTCAAGACGACCGTCATTACGGATGCCGACAAATTCATCGCCACGCAATTTCGCTTCGCAAGTGCAGTAATCGTTTAGCTTTTGCATTTGTGATCTCACAAGCAGATTGCCATATAAGGCGGAATGCAAACAGTATCATCGTCCCGAATGGCAAAATTCTTCGGATGGATTATATAAGAAGTCTTAATACGCTTTTTGAATTTCTTCTTAAACGATTCAAGCGATGTGGTGGTGTAATTTTTTGAAGACTTGACTTCGATTGGAATGATTCTTGAACCTACCGAATCAGATTCGCTAATCATAAAATCAATTTCAATATCGTTGCGATGTTTTTCCTGATTGAAATGGGTATAAAAATAAAGCTTATGTCCTTGAGATACAAGCATCTGCGCAATGACATTTTCAAAGAGCATACCCTTATTGATCGCAAGCTTTTCGTTCATGATTTCCTTGTACAAGGATTCCTTTGAAATCTGGTTTTCGCCAAAAGCCATAGAGAACAAAAGGCCTGTATCGCCCATATAGCACTTGACTGCGGAATCGTCCGCGTTCAAGCCAAAGCCAATATTTGGATCGGAGCACTTGAAACAGTTGTTTGCAATCATGGAATTGGAAAGCCACAGGAAGGTATTCTCATAGCTATTTTCACTACCGAGTCCCCCAGCGATCTTTGAAAATACAACTCGCTTTTCGTGCTTAGACAAAAATGCAGGAATCTGTTCAAATGTCGAAAGGACTTTCCCCTTATACGAACCCTTGATTTTTTGAACATCCTTTTTGTAGAGTTCAATAATCTTGCGCTTTGCCTTGTCGCTATAGTCAAAGCTGTAGGTGTTTTCCAAGAACGCGACAATGGATTGTGGCATGCCCCCTATCAGAATATACTGTTTGAATAGACGCATGCACTCCTTATGGAGTGGTTCATCCAACGCCTTCTTCCTTGAAAACGCATCGCGGATAAAGTCACATATATTCGGCTTATCCATCGCCCAGCAAAATTCCTCAAAATCCATGGGGAACATCTGGATGGATGTTTCTTCCGAGGGGATGGTAATATCCTTGACATTTTCGTAAATGGAAATAAGAGAGCCTGTTTCAATATAATCGAACCTGCCGTCTTTCACCAACTTTTTGATGGATTGCCTTGCCTTCGGAAATCTTTGCACATCATCAAAAATAATCAGGGATTCCCTCGGGTAGAGATTCACCCCATAAGTATATGAAAGGATATTGAAAAATGCCGAAAGATCATTCATTTTATCAAAGGCATCTAGTACAGCCTTTTCGCAGTCATTAAAATCAATCAGAATGTAGGAACGGTATTCGTTTTTCGCGAATTCTTCTACGATGGTACTTTTTCCAATACGACGCGCGCCCTCTATAAGAAGGGCTTCTCGACCTTTGGATTCTTCCTTCCAATTCAGAAGTTCTTGATAAATCTTGCGTCTAAAAGTAATCATGAGATCAGTCCCGAATGCTCATAATATACTTAATAAACATAAAAAACGCAAGGTATTCTACTGCTTATTAATGTTAAAAACGCAAAGTATTTTATATCGAAATAACGGCAAAAACGCAGAGTATTTTTAATTTTTGTAGCTATCACGCCCCAAAACTCTTAAACACCCCAAATTTGAGTTCATGGAATTTTGAAATCAGGGTTTCTAGCGTATCACAACCTTCGGCAAAAATCTGCGTGCGCTTGAACTTGAACGCATCATCCCACAAATATTTTAGGACCTTTTCTGCAAAGATCTTTTCTGGAATTTCACCACTCACGTTGCAAACAAACCAAACGCCAAGACGCTTGTCTTCGGTACTAGAAAGTCCCTTGAGCACCTGCGTAATCTTATTGTTGGCCCATTCCCAGAATTTGCCCCAGGTAGTTTCTGTTCCAGCAATTTTAGCATTGTGCTGATTGCGGATAGCTTCGGTTTTAAAACCGTCAATGTCACCTTTTGCAAATTCATTGCAGACCAGTTCCATATCAAAGCGACGCTGGAACGCATTATCCAAAGTGAATACATTCTGGTCGCTAGTATTCATGGTTGCAAAAATGGAAAGGTTGGGCGGCAAACGGATTGCCGTATTCTCGGTGAAATGAAGTTTTCCATTTTCACCAAAACCCAGCCAGTTAATGTCTATCGATTTATAGGCAGAAACTTCGCCCCTTCCGTCTTCTTCAGAAAATTCTACCGGAGTGTCACAACCGTCGTGAGATTCATTTGCAAAGCTCCTGATATCGCGAATGTAGTCGTTCAAATCTTCATGATCAATGCCATATACACTCCAACTGGGACCGTAGCCAAACTCGTCCTTTTCATCATTAGGCTTTATGCGGTCACACAGCTGGAAAACTTCGCCAAGAATTGCCGAAGCTTTCCCGCGATTGATTTCATCAATGACCAAATAAAACTCTTGGTTCGGATTCAAGTAGGCACGGCGCAAAATTTTTGCAAAAGGGCCTGCCACAAATTCATAAGTTACGGAATGGTTCCTTATCTTTGGACGAATCTGGCCAATGAATTCTGAATTTGTATAATCCGGATGGAAGACAACGCAGACCTTGTTAAAGTCAGGGACACTCTTCAACTTTTCCTTAATCGTATTGGACTTGCCACAGCCCGGAACACCATAGTAGATGATTTGGGAGGGGGTGAAAGAGGGATTGTTTTTTTTCGGAGAATCCTCTAATTCTAATGAACAATAATCAACATCATCTAAATCAACTTTTAAAACATTTGCATCACCAATACAACCTTCATGTGAAGCAAATTCAAATGCAGCAACTCCGTTGCGAATAAGGGTATGTAATGAAGTTTTTATATCACTTGATAAAAGGCTTGCCTTTTGAACAATTTTATTAATGCTCAAATTTTTCTTAGCGATAATATGTCCATATCTGAAACCAAAAATAGGATAACCCTTAACCTTATATCTGTCATGTATTTCTTTCAAACATTCAGCAAGTTTATCTAAAAGTTGTTCAACATTTAAACCTGCAGCAAACTCATTTTCATCAACTAAAGGGAAAACTAAACTTGATGTTTTCAATGCTTCGTTTAAATGTAATTCTTGTTCTGCTTGACGCTTTTTATCAGAATCCTCTTCAATAATTTTTTTTATTTGAACAAGTAAATCTTTAAACTTCTTTTGACTATGTATTTGCATCTTACTTTCATAATCTGCATAAGCATAAACATACTCGTAAGACTCGAATTCATTTCTCAACGTTAAATTTATTGCATCTGGAGAGTATTTGCACGTCCCATTATATTTTGATACAAATCCCCTTTCTGCAAATTCGCGTGCAGTTCTTCCCGGATCTCCAACCCTTGAAATTCCTAGAATGTCACAAACTTCATTTGCTTCATCACGAATAAATTCGGGCGACAACTCTTCATTCTCAAATTTTCTAAAAATACTGGAAATGATATCTTTTACACTTGCCATATTAGCCCTCCAGTTTTTCTGCAATCTTTTTGGAAATAGCCTTCACAACAGGAACAGCAACAGAATTTCCAAACTGGTGGTACATTTGAGTCCTCGAAACAGGAATCTTGAATTCCTGTGGATACCCCATAATGGCTTTACACTCTTTTTCTGTAAGAAGACGAAGCCCTGTTTTTCCTCCTCTTACAAAGGTTCCTGTAATTCGCTGAATCTTATGATACGACGCACAAAGGGTCTTTACAGGAAAGTCTGATGTTGCATCAATAATTTCTGGATGACCATCATCCTTTTTGTAGATGTACGACTTCTGCAAATGTTCTGAAATTGAAGGTCCTTCCGCATCAACCTCAACAAACTGACCAATACCGATTTTCTTATCGCAAGGTTTGGGAAATTCAAAATCAGTAATTTTCAAATCCTTTCTAAAACCAACAATGTAAAGGCGCTTTCGTTCTTGGGGGACCTTGTAATCAGCACTATTTAAAACCTTAATAAAGACCTCATAATTCAATTCCTTCTTTAAGGTTTCCATAATGATTTCAAGTGTTTTTCCGTCATTATGATTTACAAGTCCAGGAACATTTTCCAACAGGAATGCCTTGGGTTGTTTAACCTTCACGATATTCGCGATATAGAAGAACAAAGTCCCCTGAGTCTTATGTTCAAACCCTTCGCGTTTTCCTATAGAGCTAAAAGGCTGACAAGGAAAGCCTCCTGTTAGCACATCAAAATCAGGAATTGTTTTAGGATCAACTTTCGTTATATCACCGAAAGGAACGTCTGCATAATTCACAGAATATGTTTGCTTCGCAGAAGAATCCCATTCACTCGTAAAAACGCATTCTCCGCCGTTCTCTTGCATCGCAAGTCTAAAACCACCTATACCAGCAAACAAATCGATAAAAGAAAATTTTGGATTTCTCTTTGGAGGATACTGCGCAAAATTTTTCAGATATTCAGCCTTACTTGGAAGCTTATTTAAATCAACTCCATTTTTTCTCAGAATAGACTCGTAGTGTAAAGCTTGAGGCGATCCCTGCAGAGACAGGTAATGGCTGATTACAGCTAAATCCTCATCAAAATGAACATCTCCCAAACATGTTCTTAATTGCTTTACAAGATCGCTATTTCCTACCGTAGCCATCTACTCGCTCCAATCAAAAAGGGTTGAACCTGAGTTCAGCCCTTCGTTCGGAGCGATGTTCCTAGCCTGATTTTACGGCAGCACTTTCCAGCATTTGATGCGGCACCTGCACAAAACAAAAAGGCGAGGAGCATTGCTGCTTCTCGCCGAAAGTTGCGACATTCTACAATTCAAAAACAAAACTCGCGGACGACTCCGGCGGCACACCATAGGCGCCAAGCCAGATTTCGCCATACGCCAAAACGCCTTGGCGCAATTGCACAAAAGCGAGGTCGAGACCACTGGGTACACGACCCCCAGGGTACAATGCGCCCATGGCACTCATGGGCATCCGAGATTTGTCCTGTTCCTTGTGCGAAAAGAGTGTCGAAGTTCCTAGCCGAGAACGAGAGCAAAACTCACATTGCGAGAGTCATAGAAAAACTTGCTTACAAGGTTTATTCATGACCGAGCATCAAGAGTTTCTACAAAACTCACCGAGCGCCCTTATACGGCTCGGACCAAACGAAAAAAGGCGCCAGACCGAACGCATTTATCAGCTAGAGGCCTTCGACAACCTGACACAAATAAATACGACGATCCGCGCCCAATTGCACAATCTAGCGTACATTCATCCAGAATGCACACAACGCAAAACATGGCCGTCCGGTAAACCGGGCGGCAAGCACGTCGTTTCGTCTTACTCACCGTGTCTTGAAATGTCGAAGTTTCTAGCTGTGAATAAGAGAACTCTTATGGAGATGAATATAGAATAAAATCACTTTTATGGTCAACCAAGGCCATATTTATTTGACCCGTTTTGACCCGTTTTGACCGTACGGGGGAACACCCAAGTTTCAAAGTCCTTCCGAGGCTATCCACTTCAAATAGAATTCCACCAGGTAGAGCGGCACGTTGACCATCTGCTCCTGCTCGCGGTAATCCGACATGGAAAATCGGATGCCCTTTAGCTGCGCGTTTGTTTTCAGCACCGTAGAAAGGGATTTCGCCTTGAGGTTTTCTTCGGCCTTGACTTCGGTGGGATAAACGGCTCCATGCTGAAAGACAAAATCAATTTCCGAAGTTGAATTTTCGTTCGTGTAGTAATACAGGGGCTGCCTCATGGTCGCGATGTATTGCTGGGCGACATATTGCTCGGTAAACGCCCCCTTGTATTCCGTTATCATCTTGGACTCGGCCAGAATTTCCTTGGCGGGAATGTCTGACATGGCGCCGAGAAGCCCGAGATCGTTTACAAAGAGCTTGAAGCAGCCCATGTCTTCGTAAAACTTGACGGGCATTTCGACCTTGTTGATTCGGCAAACCTTATGGACGAGCCCCGCGTTGATGAGCCACTGGACTGCGTTTTCGTACTCCTTCGCCCTGCCGCCCTTGCGGAGCGCACCCCATATAAATTTCTTGTTCTCTTTAGCCAGTTGGCTTGGGATCGAGTTCCATACGGCGGAAACTTTCGCAAGTTCGTTGGAGGGAATGTGCTTGGAGAAATCATCCCGATAATCGTCGAGAATCCGTTTCTGGATTTCACGGACTTCAAGGATGTTCTTGCGATCCACATAAGCGAGTACCGCCTCGGGCATTCCCCCCACATAATAATACTGTCTTAAAAGTTCTATCAATTTGGTCTTCAGGACGGCATATTCGTCGAACCTGAACGCGTTTAGGTGCATCAGCAGATTTTTTTCGCCAAGGGCATCTAGAAATTCGCTAAATGATAACGGGCTCAGCTTGAGCCTATCCACTTTTCCTACTGGGAATCCTGAGCCGGAATGGACCTGAAGCCCGAGCAGGGAACCTGCGACAACGACATGGTATTCGGGCGCATTCTCGCAAAAATACTTTAATGCAGTCAGTCCCTGGGGCTGCTGCTGGATTTCGTCAAAGATGATAAGCGTTTTGCCTGGTTCCACGACCTGGGATGTAATGGCGGAAACAGCTCGCAAAATCCTTTCGATGTTGAAGTCCGCGAACAGGAACCTAGAGGAATCGTCCGTATCGCAGTTTATGTAGGCGACATTCTCGAATTCGTTCTTTCCGAATTCCTTGAGCAGCCATGTTTTGCCGACCTGCCTTGCCCCCTCCAAAATGAGGGGTTTACGGAGCGCGCCGTTTTTCCATTTCAGTAGATCTTCATAAAGAAAACGCTTCATGCTCTATATATACATTTTTCTTGACGAATTTTGAGCGCTATTTACATTTTTCTAGGCGTAATTTAAACACTGCGTACATTTTTCTAGGCGAAACAACAATTTCCCACAAAAAAGCCATAGAAAAAAGGCGCGGAATCGCAGGCATTTGTCAGCTAGAGGCCTTCGACAGCCCGACACAAACAAACACGAACGACCCGCGCCCCATATTCTGGTCACCCAGCAAATGCACATTCAAGAAATTGAAGATGCATTACGCCAAGCGATGGCGCCAAGGTTAACCTGGCGGCAGACGCGTTCGTTTCGTCTTACTCACCGTGTCTTGAAATGTCGAAGTTTCTAGCTGTGAATAAGAGAAATGCTAATGACTTGAATATAGAACAAAATTCACATTCAAGTCAATAGATTCGTGTTTGTTTTACGGACTTTAAAGTAACTCAACTACACTCTCTCGCCTTTCAGCAAGTCGCTTTTTTCCATGAAGTCCAGCAGCTGGTGCCTGGTCGGCAATTTGGGCTTATAGACAGAGGCGAAATCGCTCTTGGCGACACTGGTGGCAAACTCCACCATTTTGGGCCCGCGGCTTGTAGTGAGCAGGATTCCCACGGGAGGGTTGTCGCCAGGCTGCATGACCTTGTCCCGGTAATGCCTGACACAGGTTCCCAGCTGATCTAAATCGGTCTTCCGGAATTTGCCATCCTTCAGGTTCACCAGCACATGGCAATGGAGCATACGGTTATAGAATACCCAGTCCACACTCAGGTCGGTGCCGTTCACGGGAAGCTGCCTTGCCCTGGCCTCCAGGCAAAAGCCCAGACCAAGTGAAAGAAAGAAATTCACCATGCGGTCCTGAGACTCGTAAGGCGCCACACTGTAGGACGCCCGCCTTTCGGCAGCGAAACTGCCCATGAGAAATTCCGCAGACGACTGCGCCCCCTCGGACACCATAAGGGAGCGCTGCACCAACGCAACCTGAAGTTCCACCAGCCTTTGCTGCAACCCCTTGCGCTCGGCAATCTGGGCAGAAAGCTCCGGCAGCTCCGCCTCCTTGACATAGCGGTTCCTGACCTTATCGCCCTCGCGCCACTGCAGGTAATAACGGTCCTTGCCCTGGATGACCTTCTTGGTGATGGAACCCTTGGGCAAGAGTGCAATCCGACTTTCTATACTTTCCATTTCATTCATATACTACAATATAAACTACGTAAACTACATTGTCAAGATGTGTAGTTTATACTGATGCATAATCACAACAAACAGAAAAGCCCCGCTTACCTGCGGGGCATCCCATTTTTTATAAAATGTGCGGGATTTAAATACGCAAATTTTTATTACCTAACCGTAACCTTGGCGCTGTAGGAAAGTTTCTTACCGCGGATTATGACAAAGTAATTTCCTGTAGGAAGATTGCGATTTACAACCATATGTCCCATGGCATCCATGATTACCACCTGGGCAGATTCCTGGACGCCCGACACAGAGACGGTCCTTCCGACGACACTTACCTGCGGCACCTTGAAGTTCACCTTGGACGAAACGATTCCCTCTTTATCGTCCTTTTCCTGGTTAGCGTTCTCGTTGTCTGCGTCCCCAAATCCATTTTCGTACAAAGTCGCAACGGCTTCAGCCCACAGACGGTGCATGCTCTGCGCACCCTTTTCGGCGGGATGCACGCCATCGCTGGCAGAGAGTTCTTCGGGGCGCTTGGAGAAGTAATCGTAAAAATCCGGGCCCTTAGGCAGGTTGTTTGTTTCGGTCAGCTCGTCGATGGCATCGAGGTAACCCTGGTACACTTGCCACTCGGCGATGTCGGGATTGGTGGCGATCATGCGGGCGATAATGGGCGTTACCCCGTGAGCTTTCGCCGTGTCAATGATTTCCTGCATGTTCTTCTTGAACTTCGCCAGGTTCCAGCCAGTTTTATCGCCCCAGGCGTCGTTGGTTCCCATTTCGATGGCCCAGAACTTGACATTGCCGGCATACTCGCCATAATACTTGAGGCCTTCGACCACGCCCGTGGTGTTCACGCAACCGATGCCGCCGCGGAGCATTGCAGGGTAGTAATCGGGATAGCGGGCGTGAATCAACTGAGAAAAGTTGGAGTCCACTTCTGTCTGCTTCAGGCCCATCTGGCTGATGCTGGTGCCCATAAAGAACCAGGTGTCGTTTCCGCCATCGCTCAAGTCGTAGGCGCCAATTTCTTCCAGGTTCTTGACGGCTTCGTCGGCCACGATCTTGAACCAGGACTTGCCTGCAAAATCTACCGCGATGCCGCGGCTCATGGCGCCACTTTCGCCAACCTGGGCCACAACTTCCCAGTCACCGTCAACACCGTCGGTGGAATTTCCGGAGGTCAGAATCTTGAAGTTCTGCAGGCTGGATCCTTCCGTAGGAAAGTGCTGACAGCTCGCCGCATGAACATATTCGTCGCCTACCCAGGCTTCATCGCCGCGAGTCTCCCAGGTAATAAAAATTCTGGACGGTCCTTCCCCCACATTCAGGGCCAGTTCCTTCGCCGAGGCCACCTGATTAAAATCCAGATGACCATCAGTATAGACATCAGGTTTCCAGTTGGAATTGAGGGCGCCATCTACATAAAGATTCTTGCCGATGCTCAAATTAACATTGGCCTTAATGGCAGATGCACTTACCGAAAGACCCAAAACACACGCCGCAACGGCGCCAACACCAAACATTTTCATAAACACTCCATAAGCGGCCCAAACCCATTCTGCACCGCGGTCTAAAAATAATCCCCATAATGGGGGTTCGCAAAATAATAAACCGCATACCTTATAGATCCGTTGGAACAGACGCAACAAGGAACATCACCAACGCAAAAAGGGCCTCCCGGAGGAGACCCTTTAAACGCTAAGGAATCGAATCGATTACTTCTTGCAGGCGCCCTTGGCTGCCATTTCGTCGGGGCATTCGCAGCCCTTATCGGTGCATTCCAAAGTTTCCAGCGGATCGCCAGCCTTGTAGGTAGACCAGTCGGTGTGCCATGCGTAGTTGTTGGACTTTTCCTTATTGATGGTAGTCATGTAATGGTCGATCAGGTACTGCGGGCATTCCACTTCTTCCCAGTTGTAGGTGGGATTGTCGGCAGCCATGAACCAGTCAGCAAACCAGTGGCAACCGCGGAGCAGGTTGGGAAGGCCAGCATTACCGAAGGCGGCATCGCACATTTCCTTCACGCAGGTCTGGTAAGATTCGAGAGTGTTGTCGTAGCCAAGCTTGCTCTGGCATTCAGTGAGGAAGCCGCCGAAGCCTGCGCCCCAGTTCACGTCTGCACCGTTCACCTGGACAGAGAGTGCGTCAAAGGCGCCCACGCCACCACCCGGAACCATCAAGTCGAACTGGCCCACTTCCACATCGTGACCAATGTTGGAAGTCATGACCACCATGTGCTTGCCCTTAAGAGCCTTGTGGGTAGCCTTGGCAGCATTGTTGGCGCTAGCATCCTTGAAGGAGCCGTTGTACTGCAAGTGGAAGCACTTACCGCAAGAAGTTGCGGAGCCGGGACCTGCCACGTATGCATAGGAAAGAGTATCGTTAACAGCGATGGGAGCCATGTCGGTGCAAGTGAACACACCCTTATCCTTGGCTTCGCCACAGGCGCTGTTGGTTCCTTCGTAACCCATCCAGTACTGCTGAACGGCGTGGCCCAAAGTAAAGGTGGGAACTTCCACGTCGTGGATGTTGCAGTTACGGGCGGTAGTCATACCGGCTTCGTAGCTTGCCTGGGTGGTGGTATCGGTCTTGCCTTCTTCACCATTGCTGATCCAGGAGCAGTGAGGCTTACAGGCGTCCCAGTAACGGGAGTTCCAACCGGTCTGGCCGTTGCTCAAGATGTCCTTGGTGTATTCTGCCGGAGGAGCGCCATAAGATTCAATAGAGGGGAAGCCATTTTCCAGGGAGGGCTTTACAGTTTCGCTGCTGGAAATTTCTTCCTGAGTTCCACCGGGGCCGACAATGGGGGTAGATTCGGAGCTGGTGATTTCCTGGGTACCACCAGGGCCAACAATGGGAGTTGATTCAGAGCTGGTAATTTCCTGGGTGCCACCGGGGCCGACAATGGGAGTTGATTCAGAGGAGTTGGGATCAGACGGGTCCGGCGTAGAGGTTGCTTCGCACTTGTTTACCAAGTCAGCATAGCCGGCTTCCATGACCACATTGCCTTCGTTATCGTAGATGTTGATACCATCGTAGGTACCATAGGCATAGCCGTTAGCCAAGGTCACCTTGCCGACACCGTCAATTCCACGGGGATAAACCAGGAGCTTGACAGAACCCAGGTCTACTACAGAAACCTGTTCCGTAGCGACGATACCGGAGCAAAGATCGTTAACGGGACCTGTACCCGGTCCATCGGAACTGCTGTCACTGCTACAAGCCACAAAGGCGCCAGCAACCGTCAAGGCACCAGCAGCCACTAAACTTTTATAAAAGGGATGTTTCATAATACCTCTCTCATATGTGCCAAACCCAAACACGACACAATTTTACACTCGGGGGTAAAAATATATTCACAAAGCACATTTTCAAACAGTTGAAACCTTTTTGAAAGCTGAAAATGTTCCCGAAATGTACTCAAAATGAATTCAAATCCAATATTGGTGTAATTCAAAAAAGGCAGTGATTCAAAAAAGGCAGTGGATTTCGCGAATTTCTCCGTTTTCCACCGCCTTTTATTTACTTTATCTAAAATAAATAGTCCCAAACGCACTTCAATTAGGGTAAAATCCGTCCAAATGGACGTTTTTTTCAAAAAAAACAGTCCGATTTCGCCCAAAAACCACCGAGATTTCATACAACATAATAAAAAGGCAGTGGATTTCACGGATTTCTCCGTTTTCCACTGCCTTTTTCTTGTAACTCACCCTTCATTAAGGGCAAGAAGCATTTTAGTCCTTGAACTTGACCTGCTTGGAGCCGGCAACAACTTCGCCGACCTGCACCCACTTTTCGCCCTTGGCTTCGAGATGAGCAACAACTTCAGCCTTGTCAGCCGAATCGATGAAGATCAACATACCCATGCCCATGTTGAAGGTAGAGTACATTTCGTCCTTCTCCACAGAGCCTTCCTTCTGGATGAGCTTGAAGATCGGGGACGGATCCCAAGAGGTACGGTCAATGACAACGTCCACGTCATCCGGGAGGATACGGGGAATGTTACCCTGGTAGCCGGAACCAGTGATGTGAGCGAGACCCTGGATGATCTTCTTGTTGCAGAGATCGATGAGGCTCGGGTAGTAGCTGCGGTGCGGCATGGTGAGAGCTTCGCCGATGGTCATGTCGGTGCCTTCCAGCGGAGTGTCGACCTTGTAGCCGGCAACGTCGAAGAGAACCTTACGGGCCAGAGAGTAGCCGTTGGTATGAAGACCGGTGGACGGGAGACCGAGGATGATGGTACCCGGCTTGATCTTCTTGCCGTCGATGATGTTTTCGCGTTCTACGACACCCACGATGGTACCGGAGATATCGTAGTCACCCGGACCGTAGAAGCCCGGCATTTCTGCAGTTTCGCCACCGATGAGCACGAGACCGTTTTCGCGGCAAGCCTTAGCCATACCTGCGACCAGCTGGTCCATGACACCCGGTTCGAGACGACCGGTAGCAACGTAGTCGAGGAAGAACAGCGGACGTGCGCCCTGGACGAGAATATCGTCGCAGCAGTGGTTCACGATATCCTGACCGGGCAGAGTATGAGTGCCCATTTCGATATCGACCTTGAGCTTGGTACCCACACCGTCAACGGAGCTGACGAGAACGGGGTCCTTCATGCCAAGGTGGTTCAAGGTAAAGAGGCCACCGAAGTTGCCAACGTCACCGAGAACGCCTTCGTTAAAGGTGGTACGGACGGACTTCTTGACTCCGACCATTGCTTCGTCTGCACGGGCCAGAGATACACCAGCGTCTGCGTAATTCATCTTTTTATCCTTCGCCCCATGCCGGGGCGTGTTTTGGGGTCAACTTACTGACCACCGTTTTGTTTTTCATCAATATTTCTGAGAGCATCCAGGATGAGGCTAGTTGTATCAGTCATCTGGTTGATGTTTACAACTTCCGGCATCAAGTGGGTATCCAACTTATACAAGGTTTCGTCGCCCCATGAAAGCATTTTTTCAAAGGCGTCTGGGCCTGCCAGTTTACCGCACTTGGCACAGCAAATTCGACCATCTCTAAAGGCAATAAAGCCCTTTTCGCCATTGCACTCGAAAATCACGGTGCCAGTGACGCGGCTCTTTTCCATGGTCTGGGCAAAGTCGATAAAGGGAAGAACCTTACCGGAAGCCAACAAGGAAAGACGTTCAAATTCATCGAATGCCTTGTTCTTGGCGCGGAGTCGGTCTGCCACCACCTTGTACAAGTACACCATGATGCTGGGGTTCTTGTCCAGGAACTTCACAAACTCTTCGCGGGGAATGTGGAGCACGGTGCAGCCATCTTCGGCGGCGATCACCGTATTGCTGGTAGGTTCGTTACAAATGATGGACATTTCACCGAAGCATGCACCTGCTTCCAGGGAAGCCAGCATATTGTAATGACCGTCAGCAAGAATCTGACCGCAAATCATGGCGCGACCACTCTGCAACACGCAGAACGAATCACCGATAACGCCACCGTTAATGATAATCTCGCCCGTATCGTATTCACGAATCTGGGCATTCAAAAGCAAATAGTCAGCACAATCGCGAGGTACCTGCTGCAAAAACGGGGTACCCAGCTCATAATTGGCCGAAATCCAGTCACCTATACCTGTATGAGGTTTCATCATATTGTAAATATTAGAAAATATTGCGGTACCATTCAAATGCCGGATTCCCGGAAACGGGCTTTTTGGCGGTCGTGGAAATCAGGCTGGAGAGATTCTCCACCAATTCGTCGGGCCTTGCCACCGCACCTTCAAAGAAATCGTTTCCGCCACCGGGGCCCTTGCGCCCATCATTCTGCAAGACCTTCTTCTCCTTGAAAGCCTTGATGTAGGCGGCGCGGGGCTCCGCAGCCAGGATTTCTTCGGGAGTGCCGAACATACCGGGGTTAATCCAAATATCGACGGAGTCTGCCAGGGCCATCACATCTTCAATGGTGAGCTTCAGTTCGCGGGTAGTGTCGGACGCCCACAAGTAGCAGCCGCCTGCTTTTCTGATCAGGTCGGCAGTATAGCTACGTCCACCGGGGGCGTACCACACGCCGCCATAGCTCATGCCCGCAAGAACCCGGGGGCCCCTTGCCACAACCTTAAAACCACGCTTTTCATTTTGCCCGGAACGCACCACCTTCTGTTCTACACAGGGGTCGGCGCTTCCTGCCGGATCTCCATAAACAAGGGAATCAGAGAAAGACTCCGAATCTTTTTTTTCGTCGGGCATTTCTACGTTAAACAGGGAACTATAAAGCTTGATCCACGCCGCCTTGGCCTCAAGGGAATTCTCCTGCCATTCGGAGGTAAGCATTACGGGTATGCCCAGCTTTTCCATACGGTCGTAATCGTCCTGGGAACCGCCTGTGACAAAGGTCATGACCAGGTCCGGCTTTAAGGCGATGAGCTTCTCGTAATCCACATTCATGCCGTCGGGGCTTACTTCTGCGACCTGCCCTGCGGCGGCCTTTGCGTACAAAGTAGAATCCGCAATGTACTTCCCGGCACCTACCGCTATAATGCGGTCTTCCACACCGAGGCGAAGCATGTAGCCAATCTGGGCCGACGAAAGTACCGCCACCCTCTGGAGAGGCGTCCGCAGCACCATGGCGCTAGACAGTTCCCCGGGCAAGGCGCCCCCCGCGGTAAAGGCGGCAGAATCCCGAAGCACAAAGATTTTCTCCAAGGTGTCGGCCCCCACGATGGAGCGGATAGCGGCCACCTGTTCCCCGCAGGCGGAATCCACCCACAGAAGGTTGGTCCGGGCGCGGTCATCCCCCGCCACAACCTGCCAATTTTTCTGAATGGAACTGCCGCAGTCCTGCTGAACGGCTTCAACGTTCTTCTCTTTTTTAGCAGGCTCGGACCCGCAGCCCACCATTATCAAGGCGATTAAAATCCCCAATGCCCCGACTTTTCCACCAAAAGTCAACATCTTTAATCCTCAAATTCATCGTAAATCGTTGATTTTTAACGCTTTAACAAATTTTCCACTGCAAAAATCCTCAACATAATGTATCTTATATGTTCGGAATTTATAAATGGGATCTTTTATGAAGACAAAGATAACCTCTTTTTTGACTGCAGCTGTCCTTAGCGTACTCGCTCTGGCAAACTCTTCCTTCGCTGAAGCCGAATCCGGTTTCTACGACAAGGACCATATCCGCGGATTCGTATCCTTCGGCACCGATTTCCGCATCATGCACGATGACTTCCAGAGCTACGTGAACCACCTGGCCTTCGTAAAGGGCGGTCATACCGTGTCCACCGATGAAGGCGACGTCTTCTACAGCGGTGGCAAGATGAAGTACAAGACCTTTGACGACTACTACCTGGGTCTCCACGCCATCTTCGGCGCCCAGTACAAGCAGTTCCAAACCTGGATCGACATGAACTTCATGCCCACCCAGATTTCTGAACGTCCCAGCAATACCTACAAGGCATACGCCGAAGACGGAAGCTCCATGAAGTTCCCCCTGTACGACGTCAAGTGGTACAGCTACGGCGCCGACTGGATGTTCGGCTGGAAGCTCTTCGGCGAAAACACCTTCATCAACTTGATCCCCGCCGTCGGTTTCGGTTTCAACCTGATCAACATCCACTTCGCCTCTAACTTCGAAGTCACTGACTTGAACGGTGGCGAAACCTACAACTTCCGTAACCGCTACTACAGCGCCATGGCCACCACAGTCAACAGCGAACTGGAAGGCCGCCTGGAATTCGACCACCTGGCATTGGGCGTCTATGTCGGTTACCGCTTCGTACGCTACAATGAACTCAGCGTCGAAGGCAAGGAACTGGTCAACACCGAATATATCGGCGACGACACCGACAACAACGGCGACACCTTCTTCCTGGGTCTGCGCCTCACATGGATCTTCCACAGCGACTGGCAGACAAAGCAGGAAAACAAGCTTTAATACTCTCCGGAGTTTCGCATTTCGCCCAGAGGTCATTTGGCCCCTGGGCTTTTTTCATGCCCGCCAATCCGTCATCTGCAAAACGGCCCACAGCCAGCCCGTCATCCGTCACGCAGGTCAAACCGCCACCGCCGACTGCAACATCCGGGGCGGTCCCAACCCGGGGGCGAAAGAAGAATCCCGTAGGCGGAATATCGTTTGCAGGATCGTGGTCCAGAATCCGCTCCATGGCAACGTAGTGCGCACAGCGTAACCTGAGCCCCGTATCGGTCCTCCAGTGCACATAGCGGCTGTTCTTGGGGTAGCTAAAACTCCAGCCCAGCAGAAGCACAGGCACCCCCATTTTCTTGAGCCTATCTACAAGGGGAACATATTGCCCCTGGGTGCTGAGCAGTACCACCGCATCCATATCGCAGTATGCGGCAAACATCTCGGCGTCCTTGATCAGCCCCAGGTTCGGTCCCATGTGGCCATCGTCTACAGGAAGGTCGCTGTAATGGACCTGATACCCCGCATTCATAAGTTCGAACTCGAACTTGAACACACCCTTGACCCCCCTGGCGTAAATGTGGGGGTTCCTCTGGGGGTGATAATAATGGGACTCCAGGGCGACAACCCGATTGGCCCTGTTGAAGTAGCGCTGGATCTGCAACTGCACCCAGAACTTGAGCCCCCGCAAATCCAGACTTGCGTGGTAGCGGTGGTGGACCCTATAGTACTCGTTCACCTTTTTCAGGGTGTAGCCATCGAGAAAGAAGCCCACCCGCAAACAATTCCCAGTCATAATGCCTCCTGACGGTTAATGGTTCTTTCCTATTAACACGCAGGAAAATCCGGGAGTTTTCGTTAAAAATTGTTAACAAAATAGAAAATGCCGAAATTTATTCAAAATCAGCATTTTTTACATCAAAATTTTTTAAATCAGGTCGCGTTTATTTAAGTCATCCATCAAGGATCCGGGCATCCATTTTTCAAGGGCCCTGTACTTGGGATTATCCAGCTTGGCACGCCATTCCGCCGCCTTCTCTTTTCGGCCGGCATCGTTATGAATGCGGATCAGGTTCAGCACGGAACACCAGTATCGAATGGAGGCGCCAGTACGTTCCAGATAGGCGGCAGCACTCTCTTCGTAAATCCGGGCAGCTTCATCATAACGCTTCAGGCGGTAAAGCATGTCGGCCTTGATCTGGAGCATCACGGGATTTCCCGGGGCGCGGGCCAGGCCACGTTCGGCAAGCTTCAGGCCGGTGGCGTAATCTTCCTTGTCGTAGTGCATCCAGACCAGGGGCGTAAGGAACAGGGGCCAGAAGCGGCCCGACACCTTGGAGGCGCTATCCAAAACGGAAAGGTATTCGGCACGGTTGTCGGACTTGAAGGGAACCCAACTGAAACTCTTGTCGATATAGTAGGCGTAAATGGCAAAGAACGCGCGGGCCTCCAGTTCCTTGGAATCCTCGAAGGCCTTGGCGGCGGAGCGGGTAGTCATGGCGCCTTTTACAGAATGACCGGTCTCCCCCTGCACATAGCCGATCTCGAAACGGCGCAAGGCGTCCCACAGTCCCGAGGCTTCACACTTCTCGAGGCTACGGCCGGCATGATGGAGGGATGCGGTATCCCCCTTGTCGTCATAAATACTAATACGGACAACCCCTTCCAGAATACAGCCCAGGCCCTTGTTCTCGGCGCGCAGTTCCTTGGCATACTTCAGGGCGTCATTATAGCGCAGGGCCATGGTGGCCTCGGTGGCCTTTTCCCACAAAGCGGCCTGCCTTGCATCCAGGGCAAGAGTCAAATCGTGTTCGTCGGCCGCAAAGGCGACAACAGAAGCCAGGGCAAGACAGAATATCAAAAGGAATCTGGAAAACATCAGGGTAAATCTAGAAAATTGCACCACCGGTGTTTATGGGGGATGTTGATAAGTTGTGATTTGCGACAGATTACAAACACTTTATCAACAGAAAAAGAAGACCCCGATTTTCGCTATTTCACCCCCATTTTCGAAAACATTGTCGCAGGTTCTTATTCCAGACAGGAATATTCGTCTCGACGGAACCGCATACGGTCAAAAACAGGGTTAAAATGCCGTAATTTAATGAAAATCAACAAGTTAGACTTTTAAAAACCGGCATTTTCATATATAAAATCGGGCAAAAAACGCAAACGGTTAAACTTACTTATTATTTACGAATAAAAAAATCTGTTGTCAAAGCTCTAAAAAAAATCTATAAATAGTACAAACATTCAACAACTTTTCAACAATTCACAAACTAATCAACATGTAGAAACATTTTTTTTCGTTCCAGGCGATATACTTGGTGGAGGTCCCATGAAGATATTCCGCAAAACATCGGCACTGTCCTTCTACTTGCTCAAGTCCGGCTTCCAGGCATTCAAGGCAAGGATCAAGGAAGAGCTGGACGCCACCGGCACCGTGAACCTGGACGACATCATCGATGACGAAGAGCTGCGCGCCTTCTACCGCCGTGGGGAATCCCCCGCATTCGTAGCCGCAGCCCTCTGCCCCGCAGGCATCGACGACTAGAAAGTTTATTTCTCTCCTCCTAGAAACAAGAGCCCCGCAGTTTTAAACCGCGGGGACTCTTTTTTTAAATGCAATCAGCTAGATGTCGTCGCGACCCAACATCGTCGGAACCGTCCGGCGGCAGCCGCAATTACTTTCTGGCGGGGCAGCCTTCGACAGTTTCGAACTTGCCCTTGTTCACCGTAACGATCTTGGTGTTGGTGTTGGCGCCACGCTTGAACTTGATGTCTCCATACACGCCCTTGAAGACGGCGGTGTTGTTGATGGAGTTGGTCAGGCTGTTGGGCTTCTTTGCGATGGTGCTGAACACGATGTTTGCAGCGTCGTAGCTGAGGCCGCTGACCTTGTCTTCGCCCGGTTCATCGCCCCAGCGTTCCTTGAAGTCAGACACGAACTTCTTGAGGTCGGAGTTGTCGCCGCCCATGTCCAGGGCCGGCACGCTGAAGTAGGAGCTGTCCACCAGACGCTTGCCCTGGATCAGCAGTTCGCGACCATACCAGCCGGAAGCGCCAAGCAGGCGACCGGAAATCTTGTTGAATGCCACCTGACCTGCCATGAGGCCTGCATCGCCGGGGTTGGTTGCGGGGATAAAGATACCCGGGATATCGAAAGTGGAGTCAGCCATGTAAGCCTTGCGTTCCTTGGCGTTGATGGCATCCAGGTCGGAAGCGCCACGGGCCAGGTTGCGGCGGCGGTTCAGCTGCTTGAAGCGGACATCGCGGAGCAGGTCAAATTCAGTCTTGTAGTCGGGGCGGCCTTCTTCGTAGTTGCGGAAGGCGACCACGTTACCACCGCGGCGTTCAACAGCCTGGGTAAAGCTCTGGCTCATGGAAGCACCGTAATCACCCAGGGGGCTAAGAACGGCGAATTCCTTGATGTTCAGGCAGTTGGTAGCGAAGTCTGCAATCTTGTGGGCCAGGTTATCCATGGTGATGTTCACCTGGAAGATATTGGGACCCATCTTGGCGATGCCGTCATCCGTTGCAGTGGGAGTCAGCATGGGGATGTTCTGGAAGTTGCTGCCCAGCCAGGCGCCGACGGTTGCAGCCGGAGCGCTCATGATGGGGCCGATCACGGCGATCACGCTATCCTGGTTGATAGCCTGCTGGGTACGGAGGAGAGCCTGAGAGGCATCGGCGCGGGTATCGGCGGTACGGATATTCACCTTACCAGCCAGGCCAGCCTGTTCGTGGGCGAGAATCACACCCTGAATGGCAGCGGCACCGAATTCGGCGAAGTCACCGGACAAGGGAGCCAGCACCAGGACGGTGGGCATGCCGGCACCGTAGCCTTCCAGGGACTCGATGCCACGCTGGGCGGTGCTCAGAAGCTTTTCGGAAATATCGGAAGAAGCGGCCACCTTCTTGTACCAGTAGCGGGCGGCGCGGTAACGCTTGACGTTCTGGCATTCACGGCCAATCTGCAGCTGCATCCAGCCGATAACATCCTTATCCACCGGATACTTTTCCAGGAGAGCCTGGAGCTGGTCAGCGTTCAAAAGGGAAGCGGCCAGAGTCTGTACTACCACGTCCTTGGTACGGGCACGGGCGGCAGGATTCTTGGAGTAGGCCAGGATGCGGAGCATGGCTTCGACACCTTCGTAAACGTTGCCCTTTTCTACCATGACAATGGCGTGGGCCAGTTCCATGCGTTCACGGTAGACCGTGTTCACATAGTATTCCAGGAATCGGGAAGAAACCTTTTCGGCCTCGTCGCGGTTATGTTCGCGCAGGTAGCATTCGGTGAGCATGACGGTCGCCTTTTCACCGGAAGACTTGCGGAAGCTGGACTTGTAAAGCTTCTGGAGGGGGGCGATAGCCTCGGCGCACTGGCCGTTCTGAATCAGGGACTTTGCCTGGGAAATTTCATCCTGGGCGAACAGGGAGGTTGCGAGGGATGCAACCAGAACAAGGGGAAGAAGACGTTTCATACTAGGATTCTTCGACGGACTGAACCACGTCGTGCTCTTTCTTGATTTGTTTCTGGAGGGATTCGGGCAGCTTGGCCCAATCCATAATATCCACGCGGAAAGGCAAGCCGCTGTCGACAAAAGCCTTTTCAATGGTGGTCATGGTTTCAAAGGAAAGGGGTTTTTCGGAAATCACCACCAGTTCCAGTTCCGTATCGGGAGTAAGGTCTACTCCTGTCACACGGGCGCCATGGGCCCAGACTTCCATACCTTCAAAATGGAGGGCAAGGATACGCTGGACCGTTTCCAAATGATTAGATTCGATGCATAAAGCCATGGGGGGAAATATAGTTAATCCCGTCAGCGGTACAGGAAATGGAGTACCCAGAGCTCCGTATCTGACCCTACGCGAACGGGAGGGCCCCAGGAATCGATACCGGAACTGACCAGCCAATGGACCCCATCCAGCATGCCAAAACCGTATGCCAGGCGCCAAACCAGGCCAATAATCAGGTTTCCGGGGAAGAACTGCCCATCGTGAGTATGGCCGGAAAGGGCGAAATCAGGCAAAATTCCCGAATATTCGGGTTCAATACCCTTTGGCTGGTGGTCCAGCAGGATCCAAGGGCTAACTTTACGGTAAGCGCCAGAGGAGTCAGACTTGAACTGCTGCGGCACCAAATCCGCCAGAGGTTTACGTTCGGTACCGCGGGTACGGGCCACCTGGAAATCAGTACGGCCGGTAAAGCAGACTTCGGGGACGCCAACCTTCCTAAAACAGGCGGTAGAATCGTCCATAGTGACCCAGCCGTTGCTTCGGAGCCATGCCAGCGTATTGGAACCGTTACGTTCCTGCATGGCCTCGTGATTACCGTTGATGGCTATGGCGGCCACCTTGGCGGACTTGGCCACCTTCGCCATGAGGGGGGCATAACCCCATTCGTCCATGGTAGCGGTATTTACATCGGACAGGTCACCGCCAAAAAGGACGAAGTCCGGCCCGATGGAATCCACCTGGGCAGCCAGGCGTTCAAGCTTTGCGGTACGGAACAGCGGAGCAAAATGTATATCGCTGAAATAGACCGCGGTAAACGGCTTTTTGGAACCGCAGGAATCGCAGTCCGTTTTCAGGGAGACATCCTGGGTACGCACCTGGTAATCGGCATTATGGGGCACGCCCAGCCCGATAAGGATGAGGGCCAGCAGGATGCTGGCGATAAGAACGCCTCTCGTACTTTTACAAACAAAGTTAGCGCTTGATTTTTGATAACCCGACCCGGTCATTTTATGGCTGAGCCAGAAAAAACGGCCCATCAGGAAGACGTCCAGCAAAATGAACATCCAAAGGGCCTGACACATCCAAATGGTAAAGAATGTCAGGAGGATGGCGCCTACAACGCCGTCCCGCAAGGTCATGCTCAAAAAGATGCCAAGCAAAAAACCGAGAGCCAGCAGTTTCCCCCCTTTGCCGGGAAGGGTCCTGCTGATGTTCAGGTACAATACAACGATGGCAGTGAGCAAAAGTCCGAAGAAAAATATCATAGGGTAAAATTACATAAATTTGGCGTCGTGTTAATCGCTCTCGCCATAGGATTCGTAATGCTGACGACCTACGGAAAAATCCGCAGGTTCAGCTGGCGCGCCCTCTGGAAAATGGCACTGTCGGGAATGACCGCCGTAAGGAACATCGCCATCGTCATGCTGCTGGTGGGGGCACTCACTGCGTTGTGGCGGGCCTGTGGAACGGTAGCCTTCATTGTCAATGCCGCCTCGGGAGCGCTTACGCCAGAACTTTTCCTGCCGGCGGTTTTCGTCTTGTGCGCCGCCGTCTCGGTGCTTACGGGAACATCCATCGGAACGGCCGCCACCATGGGCGTCATCTGCATGGGCGTAGGGGCCGCTATCGGAGTCGACGAAGCCATTTGCGGCGGGGCCATTCTTGCCGGCGCCTATTTCGGTGACCGTTGCTCGCCAGTCTCTACAAGCGCCATGCTGGTGGCAGAAATTACAGGGACGAACCTCCATGAAAATATACGGGGCATGATCAAGTCCGGTTGGAAAGCCGCCTTGGCCGCCCTGGCAATTTATGGAATCCTGGGCTACGTCACAGGCACAGTTCCCTCTGACGTAAATCCATCTGACGCAAGTCTCGCGGTCGGAGCAGACAACATAACGAAACTTCTGCAGCAGCATTATGACCTGGGCATTGTCACCCTCTTGCCAGCCGTCGCGATTCTCGTCCTTGCGGCCCTGCGGTTCAATGTAAAGATGACCATGGCCGTAAGCATCGCCATGTCCTTCGCAATTTGCATCTGGCAGCAGCAAATGACCGCGGCCGAGACTGTCAAGACAGCCTTCCTGGGATTTGACGCCCCTGCAGAAATTTCCATGATGAATGGCGGTGGCGTTTTCGGAATGGTCAAGATGATTGTAGTCGTCGCCATTTCCCTGACTTATGCGGGACTCTTCAAGGGCATGGGAATTCTAGACAAGATGAACCGATTCGCAAGCCGTATCGCAAACCGACTTCCTCCTTGCGGTTTCGCCTCCCTTACGGCGGTTGCCTCAAGCGCCCTTTCCTGCAACCAGACTCTGGCCATCGTGCTGACCAACGAAATTTCAGGCAATGTCATTCCCGACAAAAAGGAGCGGGCCATGGCCATCGAGAATACGGCCGTCGTGATTGCCCCCCTTGTTCCCTGGACGGTAGCAAGCCTGATTCCCCTGGGGACCATAGGCGCCCCTACCGCAAGCATCCTTTTTGCCTGCTACCTGTATCTGCTCCCGATTTCAAACATCGTTTCAGAAATGCGGAGCCGCAAAAAATTCGGGGCGGTAATTTAATTGAATCTGCGCGGGAACTATTTTAATTGGGCCTGCACGGGAACTATTTTAATTGAATCTGCGCGGCCTACTTCCAGGCGCCGGCCAACGCCTTCGCCATAATTTCGTCTAGCAATCCGCGGCAACCTTCGTTTACGTCGCGCCAGGTCGCCTCGAAATCACCGGTATACCAGGGGTCGGCCACATCGCCCGGGCGACTGGTCCAATCCATCAGCAGCGAAACTTTGCGGTCTTCATTAGCGGCGCCGTCAATACCACGGGCCGTTTCCTTCTCGTAGCTTTCGGCATTAATGTTCCAGCGCAAATTGCGGAGGTTATTGCGGTCCATCAGCACCACATAATCGTAGCGGTCATAATCCCGCTGATTGAACTGTCGCGCGGCATGTCCGCTGCAATCAATCCCGCGGGCATTTAACAACCGACGGGCAGGCGGATAAACCGGATTCCCGATTTCTTCGGTGCTTGTAGCGGCACTTGCAATCTGAAAATCTTTCTCAGTCAGACCTGTAGCGCGAGCGTCAGCTCGTGCGTCATTGGCTGTATTTCCAAAAAAATCCCTGACCATCTTCTTCATGACGAATTCCGCCATGGGACTACGGCATATATTACCGTGGCACACAAAAATAATGCTAGGCATCAATTCCTCAGTATTTACACCTGCTTTCCAAGAACTTCCATCAGTTCCGGAACAGAGATGGGCTTGGACACATGACCATTCATGCCAGCGTCAAAGGCCTTCTGGCGGTCTTCATCAAAAGCATTGGCAGTCACGGCCACCACAGGAATCAAGGCCTTTGCAGAGTCCGTCATCTTGCGGATAGTCCGGGTTGCCTCATAGCCATCCATATTGGGCATCTGGATATCCATCAAGACGGCGTTATAGGTTCCTGCGGGATTCTGCCTAATCTTTTCGACGGCGGCAAGACCGTCTTCAGCCAGATCCACCTCGAATCCCAATTCCTCCAGGATGGACATTGCGATTTCCTGGTTCAGCGGATTGTCTTCTACCAGCAAGATTTTCTTGCCCTTAAAGTCAAAGGCGTTCGACTTAAAAAGTTCTTCGGTAGGATCAATTCCAAGTTCCTTCGCAGACGCATTCTTTATCACCAGGTCGCTAAACTTGAACATCACATTCACCGTGATTTTCGTTCCAACGTTCGGTGTGCTGTCAACGACAATCGTACCGCCCATCATGTCAATGATGTTCTTGGAAATGGCCATCCCCAGGCCCGTTCCCTGAATGCCGCTAACAGTTGATGTTCTTTCGCGACTAAAGGTTTCAAAGATATGATTCCTAAAGTCGGCACTCATACCGATACCCGTATCCGCAACGATAAACTGGTAGTTTGCAAAACCTTCGGGAGCGACTCCACGTTCCACAACCGACACGACCACGCGGCCACCTGGGCGGGTAAACTTGATCGAGTTCCCCACGATATTCAGAATCACCTGTTTCAGCTTCAGGTCATCGGCAAGAACGACCTCGTTGGTAAGGGCGTCATAGAAGCTGATGCTTACACCCTTTGACTGGGCGGTATTCTGCACCATGTCCTGAATTTCGCGGATCATGGAAGGCAAGTGGACTCGGTCTTCGGAAAGTTTGACCTTGCCGCTTTCGATTCGGCTCATGTCAAGCACATTGTTGATCAGCGAAAGCAGATGACTACTAGAGATGGAAATCTTGTTCAGGTAACTTCTAACCGCATCCGTATCCCGCACATGGATCTTCGCCAGGTTAGTAAAGCCAATGATGGCGTTCATGGGCGTACGGATGTCGTGGCTCATGTTGTTCAGGAAGATGGTCTTGGACTGATTGGAGCGTTCCGCCACCGCCAAGGCATTGGACAGCAATTCACGATGTTCCCTTTCCTTTGCCATCAAGTCGTCAACGGTCTTGCATCCAAGAATGATCACATTCTTCTTCAAATTCGAGAAGTAAACCTTGGTAAAGGAGGATTGGGTATAGTGCTTCTTGTTACCCCATTCTGCGCGGTAGGTGCAAATATATTCCGACTGTTCCTTCAGATTTTCAAGAACCACATCCAGAGACGAAGCCCTTAAGACTTCTGAACGATCCTCTTCGCAAACATACTTGTTGGCAAACAATTTCCAGGCCGCGTCATAGCTTTCCTGGTAAATCCAGTCCTTTTCCTTCAGGACCTTTCCGTCTTTCTTAATGGTTAGCGAGAATCCTCTTTCGATGTCCACCAAAATCGCATAGGGATAATCAAGGCTCAAAGCCTCACTGATCTCGACCTGAATCTGGGTCGCATGGTGAGCCTTCTTCATTCCGGAAACATAGAGCGCCAAAATCGTTATGATGACAAAGGTGATCATCGCCATCAGCAGCACGAAGAAAATCAGATTGTCACGTATAAAGTCCGACATGCTGTAATGGCTATGGTATTCCATGTACTTATAGGCCGCATTATTCATGACATTCATATCCATGAGGCTAAAGCCACGGTTCAGCAAGCTGAGCAAGGCGAAATTACCCTTGCGGACACCTACAGAATAGAAAGAACCCTTGCCTATGGGCATAAACTTGAGCTGCGAGAACTCGGCATCGCGCATCAGGGGATTGGCCTTGAAGGTAATCAACAGGGCACTGGAAGCCTTACCATCTTGCACAGCCCTCATACACTCTTCGGCATTGTCCAGCATCAGCCATTCGCTTCCGGGGAACATTTCCCGCATGAACAGGGTCTGCTGCGGCTTGGCGATCATCGCAATCTTCTTGAAAATGGACTTGTTGTAATCGCCCTTGAACACGACGGACATGGGAACGCTCACCAGCTCCGACGAAATCATCACATTGGACTGTTCCGCATACCACCTGTTACTGGGCAGGGGGAAAACCACATCGACACTGCCACTCTGCAATTCCGTAATAGCCTGGCGGAAATTGACGCAAGGGACATAGCGAACCATCAGCTTGCCATCAAGATTCAACTTCTTGAGCCAGGAATCCATGATGTCCTTGAGAACGCCATTCACACGACCATCGGCGCCTCGCGTACAATAGGGCAAGTGGTCCGGAGCGTAAGCCACCTTTAAAACATTGTGCTTTTCGAGCCATTCCTGTTCGCGGCTAGAAAGTTCCGCACTGACTGACTTGCTCCTGTAATACTTGTTTCGGAGGCTTTCTATGAAGGCGCCATCATCGGAATTGATATGTTCAAGAGCGGTGTTCAGTTCGCGCAGCAGGCGATTCGCCCCCTTTCGCACACAGATATAGGATTTCGGGGAAGCGACGAGCACCAGGGGCTTTACATTCATCCCGCGGTCCAAAAACTTGTCGCTCCCGGCAAAGCCATCCACCTCGCCCCTTTCCAGAGCCCTAGGCAATTCGTTCAGGTCGTTGAAATAGACATACTCCAGCTGGGCCCCCTTTTCAGCAGCCCACTTCTTGAGTCCTGTGGTCAAGTTGCTGTTACGCAGGCAGCCGATCCGCTTGCCGTTAAAAGAACTGATGTCCTCTTCAGACATGGAATTGTCGCCACGTTTCGTAAAGATGAAATGGTAATCCACGTCCATGTAATAGTCAGGATATTCCATCTGACCTTTACGTTCATCCATCTTGGCCAGGCCGGCCATGATGTCCACTTCCCCTTTCAGGAACATGTCGAAAATGGCACCCCAATCCCCATAAATGTACTTGTACTGCCAACCGGTATAGTCGGAAACCTGCTGCAGATATTCGTAGCCATAGCCCGACTTGATAGAACTGTCGGCCATACCTTCCTGGAAATGCTTGCTGGAATAGTAACCAACAGTCACAACCTTAGCCTGATTTGTGGAAGAGGCATCAAATTCCTCTGCAAAAGTGCTGGAAACGCCCAAAACAAGGCCCAGCAGCGCAATTACACAGGTCAAAACAAAACTTCGATATTTACAGGAGCGGACAGTCACACACCAACCTTACACTAATTTTCTGTAAGTAATATATAATAAGTTTTCGTGTAAAAGCTAAGTCCGACCCTAAAGCTCGATGGTTTCTTCATCGCTTTTGATGAATGTCATAAGCCGTTCCAGGGTAAGGGCCGCACCCATACGGTCATCGGGGGAAGTACCGCGACGGTCCTGGGGTTCACTGCCCTGGGAAGTTTCGCGGCAATCATGGGAAGTGCCGCGGTGTGAGTCGTCACGGAGGGAGCATTCCCAGACCACCGCCACGCGGATCCCCATCAGGGATAGCTGATGGCGGGTCTTGATATCACGGGCCATATTGTTGTCGAACTTTTCATTCCAGAAATCGGAATTGGACTTAGGGCGACTGGTAAGCTTGCAGCCATGCTGATGCCAGAAACAGCCGTTCACGAAAATGGCCACCCCGTATTTCTGCACGAAGATATCCGGCGTACCGGGCAAGTCGCGACGGTGCAGGCGATAGCGGAACCCCGCCTGAAAAAGTGCACGACGCACCTTCACCTCGGGCTTGGTATCCTCGGAATGGACCGCCCCCATCATCTGGGAACGGGTCATGGGCATCCTGGACTTGCGCCGCCCCTTTCGTTTGCGGTTCTCTTTGACAGCCCCAACCACTTTCAAACCCGCTGGTACTTGAAGTAATAGAACAGCGACCAGGCCGCCCAAAGGCAGCACAGCACCATCCCTGCATAACCCATGGTATAGACCACGTCGGCAATCTTGTCGTGTTTCAGCAGCAGCCCTGTTTCAGACAAAATAAAATTCCAGTCATGGAATCCATAAGGAGCCTCGGCTCCGGTACCGCCGCTAATCAGCATCAGGCGCATATGCAGGGCGTCATCGATATAAGGCGCCACATCGATAAAATTCTCGAAGGCCCACCAGAGACTCACCGAAGCCCCCATCAAGTCGCGGGGCTTGATCCACAACGCAAAGCAAAACACCAGGGGCATGATAATCTGAAAAAGGCTGCCCCCAAGGGAAGTCACCACAGGCTTTCCGAAAATGCCGAATACGATATGCCCCGTTTCATGGACAGGCAAATTCAGGCAATGCAAATATTGGGCGATGGGAGCATCGTACCCCTGCCGGAACAACTGCGCCGAAAAAAAGATCATGGCCACCAGCAGGACCACCCGCAATCCGAAAAACTGCTGACGTCCCAGAGGTCTCGGGTAAAAAAAGAACTGGGCCACTAACGGCCAGGTCTCGGGATCATCCAGGCGCACGTGAGAAAAACGGCTGCGTTTTACCGTAACCAGTTTCAGCGGAACTTGATCTGTAGACTTTCCCTTTTCTGCTGTCATACCCTAAAGATAAACTTTTAATGACCCGACTCCCCCATTTTATTTACCAAACATTCTAGTTTTTAAGTCAGAAAATCAAGCGCTAACTTTATGGGTTCATTATGAAGGTACAGGAACGTTTTTTAAAGTACGTCAGCTTCCATACCACTTCCGATGAGAACTGCGAAAATTGTCCTAGTTCGGAACGTCAGCTTGCATTGGGCAAGTACTTGGCCCAAGAGCTGAACGACATCGGCTTGCAGCAGGTAAAGATGGACGAACACGGCTATGTGTATGGCTTGCTGCCCGCTACCGCCGGCCACGAAGATGACGACGCCACCGCCTTCATTAGCCACATGGATACCTCGCCGGACTTTAGCGGCGAAAATGTGAAGCCCCAGATTATCGAAAATTACGACGGCGGCGATGTTGTGCTGAAAGGTTCCGGCGCCGTGTTGAAAGTGGCCGACTTCCCCACCCTTAAAACTCTGAAGGGCCGCACCCTGATTACCACCGACGGCACCACATTGCTGGGCGCCGACGACAAGGCGGGCATTGCAGAAATCGTTACCGCCATGGAAGAGCTGGTAGCTACCGACCGCCACGCCGAAAGTCGCGGCTACGAGAATCTCTCTGGTCACGGAGACATCTGGGTTTGCTTTACGCCCGACGAAGAAATCGGTCGCGGTGCGGATCTGGTTGACTTGAATTACATGAAGGCCAAGTACGGCTACACCGTTGACGGCGGCTACGAAGGGGACATCGCCTACGAGAACTTCAATGCGGCTAGCGCAAAGTTCATTGTCCACGGCAAGAGCGTTCATCCCGGTGAAGCAAAGGACATCATGAAGAACGCAAGCCTCATAGCTGCGGAAATCGCCATGGCGCTCCCCGCCGACGAAACGCCCGCCATGACCGAAGGCCACCAGGGTTTCTATCACCTGACAGATATGCAAGGCGATGTCAGCGAAGCCACCCTCTGCTACATCGTCCGCGATCATGACAAGAAGCGCTTCGAGGAACGCCAGGAATTTTTACGCCAAGTTGCCGCGAAGTACAATGCGAAATTCGGCGGTACCGCTTTTGCGGATGCAAGTAAGGAACGTGCCGGCGGCAGCGTCGTAGAACTGCAGCTGAAACATTCCTACAGCAACATGCTGGAAGTCATCGAGAAATGCCCCGAAGTTCTGGAACGCGCCCGTGCCGCCATCGAAGCTATCGGCGATGAACTGGCCCGCACAAGTCCTGAAATTTTCGGCAAGGCGGAAAACTGCCTGCAACCCGTAAGCGAACCTGTCCGCGGCGGCACCGACGGCTCCAAGCTCAGCTTTATGGGATTGCCCTGCCCCAACCTTGGAACAGGCGGCTACGGCTACCATGGTCCCTTCGAGCACGTTTCCGTAGAAGCCATGGAAGCCGTGGTAAAGATCATCAAGAAAATCGCCTGCGGGTAAAACAGCGGTCTAAAGGAAAGCCATAAACCTTTGCAAAAGAACCTCCCCAGAGAATTCCGGGGAGGTTTACTTAAATCAAGCTGAAAGTTTTACAACTTTCTTCCCTTTTCGTGCTGTAAGTTCATAGCCTAAAGGGGCAAGTAATGCGGTCAATGTTTTTAGCGTTACATTAACAGGCTGCATGGCTCGCAAATTTTGAATGACTGAAGTCGAAATCCCTGAAAGACTTGACAACTTACGAACGCTGATTTTTTCCTGAGCCATTGCCTCAAGCAACAACTCAGACAAAAGGAAATTTGCGTATTCCTTGTCAAAGGCTTCCTTTTGCTTAGGATCTTCCATCATTTTATCAAATGTTGATTTAGCCTTTGACATAATATACTCCAGCGATTACTCGTTTTTCGTAGTTTTCTTTTCTGCTGATTGCTTTTGATTTTTCTTCTTCCGGAAGCTTCTGACCTTTTTTACAAAAAGCATTCGTCACAATGATTTTCTTGCCTGTATAAAAGAAAGACAGAAACCTATTCGGCTGAGGTTTAAACGCATAAATCTTATCGCCTTCATTTCTAAACTTTGTAAGATCAGAAATACGGCCAAAATCACCCATACGTTTAAAAAGCATCATTACCTTTCTTTTGCTTACATCATTCAATCCATTGAAAAAATCTAAAGCATCACTTTTTCCTTGCTCATCATAAAACCATTCGATGGTGTACGATGAACCATTGTATGCAACAATCTCTTCCAAATGTATCTCCTTTTTGATACACTGTCAAGGGTATGACATCTATATTTTATACTCACAAAATCGGCGCAAATTGAAAACACGGAATCATTGCCTGAGATTCCATTCCCTGTAATTACCATGAAATTTATTTAGGGAGCCTTTCGTTCCCAGCCCTACGCGCACAGTCAAGAGGCTTGCCTCCTCTCTCAGGTTCTGCGGAGATGCCAAATACGGCACGCCCCCACGACTTGCAGCAGAGAATTTATGATGCCCTACGTATAGGGATTAGCAATTCAACCAAAATATAATCTATGCGAGAATCATTTGCAAGACACTGTCGTTATGCAGTCAACGATGCAATTGCGAACACACTGTATTCGCAATCAGTGAATTTGTTATATTCCTAAAAAACTGTAGGCTTAAATGAAATTCATTCTTTTTCTTATTGCACTAGCCTTGATTGCTTGTTCAAATTCAGGTATTCGAAAATACCCGAATGGTCAATTAGTACAGCAGGGTTTCAAAGAAAATGGTGTGGAAGGCGTTGATAAATTTTACCCCTCCGGCGCCCTTATGGAGCACAATGAATTTCATGGGGCAGACCGTAGCAACTCAACTATCACTACCTACTACGAAAATGGTTCTATGGAATGCAAGGGTTCTTTCGCGAAGGGAATCCAACAAGGCGACTTTCTCTGCTATTTCCCATCGGGAGCATTGCACGTTTCTGTTAGTGAAAACGGCCATGTAAAGCAATTCTACGAATCAGGCATTCTACTTCAAGAATACTTTATAGAAAATGGCAAGGTGGAGGGAGACTTCATCAGCAATTATCCGGATGGTAGGTTACAATACAGATGCAAGTACAAAAATGACCACGAAATTTCCCGTGAGATTTTTTTCAAAGATGGTCAGATAAAAACTGAGTCAAAAGAAAGTAACGGCAGCAATCCGAATAATCAAAAGACAAGGCCAAATATTCATGTAAGCTACTCATTTCATTCTAATGGGATGCTGGCTCGAAAGGCAATTTTTATTGCAGGACGTTCCGTAGGAAAGGAGTTCAGTTATTCAACTGATGGTAAAATAAATGCCGAAAGGATTTTTGCCTTTAGTGTCCAACAAGGGTTTCAACGAGAATACTATCGCAATGGAAATCTTAGAAATGATTTTGTCATTTACCTTTCGGAATCAGGCAACCACTATGATACCTACTACCATAAATTATTTGACGAAGATGGAAATCTTAAATACTACAAGGATTCCTTGACCGAAAAATTTTTCTATGAAAACGGAAACCTAAAATCGCTAAAAGATTCCACAGGAGAATATTCATATAACGAGGATGGATCGCTAAAAAAAGAAATCGTAAATGGAATTGTACATTGGATAGACAGGGATTGGAACGATTCCTCCAAAATATGCGAATCCTGGAAAGACTCCCTGAACAACGAATACAAAGGCAAATGCACCAATGCAAAAGGCGCTATCATAAGTGAATTCTTTGAAAAAGGAAGAATCGATAACGCGACGGTACCCATTCAGAAAAAAAGAATCTATTCCGATAATGGCATCCTAATTTTTAGTTCTGAAAAACAAGATAGTCTGGTAAAGGAAACAGACTTTTACGAAAGCGGTAAACTTTGGATTCAAAAGGAATACTACCTAGAAGGATACAGGCGCAAACTGATTTACTTCAAGGAATATTCCGAAGATGAAATCACAATTCGCGATTACCAGGTTATCGAGGTAGACGGGGTGCGCAAGGCCATTTGTCACTTCAAGGACTTTGAGGGAAATGATGTTGAAGTTCCTCCACGTCGTCGTAACAGACCTTTTAGTATGCAGGACGAAGTGAATGGCTGCATTCGCAAGGAAAGACCGAAGTACGAATACGTGGACAAGTGCGAAGTTTATTAGGAAATATTAAAATGCAATGAAGCTACCGAGAAATCCTCGGTAGCTTTTTTACATCCGATGCTAGATCCTCGCCTGCGCGAGGATGACACAACGGGGCAAGGACTTTGCGAGTACTATCCCAACTGTCCGGGAAGCACTTTCTTTTCCTTGGGCGGGAACTGCTTATCGAATTCCTCCACGTCGGCTTCACTTACAAAGTAAGGCGCTGGGTCACGGTAGGAACCGCTCACTCCATCCAGAAAGCCAGGCGTCAATTCCCGAATCAGGAAATAGGGTGCGTCGCTGTCAGGATCGTCGGCGTAGCGGATACCCTTGGACGTTGCAGTGACAAAACCGCACTTGCCGTAGAACTGGATGTTACCGCACATGGCGATACATCCGGCGCCCATCTGGCGGGCACGTTCCAGGGCGTAGTCCAGCAGCATCTTGCCAAGACCCTTGTGTTGCATGTCGGGGCGAACGCTGATAGGCGGCGTCACCGATGATTTCAGCATGGCCTACATTCATGTGGAACTGAAGGAATGGAATTCCAAGCAGCTGGACATCGATATCGATAGCGCACAAACTCTGGTTCGCAAGTATTTCCCCAAGGCAGATGTTGGCGTAGAAGGTTACGCCGTAGAACAATCCTCCATGAACAACAAACTGGTGGAAGGTGAAATCAAATCCGTCTGCATCTCCTTCGTAGTAATTGCGCTGCTTTTGATTGCCTCCTTCATGAGCGTAAAAACTGGTCTTATCGGCATGATCCCCAACGTGGCACCCATCCTTGTGATTGGCGGCGTCATGGGCGCATGCGCCTTCAGCATGGACATGATGACCATGATGGTGATTCCCATGGCCATCGGCATTGCGGTGGACGATACCATCCATTTCGTGAACCATTCCAAGCTCTGCTTTGAACGATGCGGCAACTACCGCGAATCCATTCTCGCCACCTTCAGAGACGTGGGCAAGAGCATGGTCAGCACCACCATCATTCTCTGCATGATGTTCCTCGCCTACATGGTCAGCCCCGTCACCATCTTTTTCAGAGTGGGCCTCATGGCAACCATCGGCCTCGTCACCGCATTGATCGCCGACTTCACCATCACACCAGTGCTGATTATGCTGACGAAGCCCTTCGGGAAGGAAACGGGGAAGTGAGATTGCAATCTTCTCGCGAAGGTCAAGAAAATTATAAATTGCTTTTTAGATTTGCAAATTCTTTTTTATTTTCATTCTTTAAGAGTTGTATGAAGAGAACGTTATACCTCATTCTTATTCTTACGCTTTTGCTAACGGGATGCAGCACTGTTATGCGTCCTCCTTCTGCAGTAGCCTTTATGGAAAGCTATGACAAGAACACAGTCACTGCAAACGCCAACATTTCTTTATATGGTGGCGACTTGAATCGTGGCGGTAAAACAGACAACGACATTGATGATGTCCGTCATCAAGAATGGGTATTTGACTATGCAGCATCCATTTTCAAAAATTTTTCTTTTTTCAGTATCGGCGGAGGAGTTCAGACATTCACCCAGTTTCTTCAAACAGGATTTATCTCGCCTTATTTAGGAATTACAGGATGGTGTTCCTTAATTCCCAGTTCTGCTGGAGGCATGATCATTCAGCAAATTCCCATTGGAGACAACATAAAAATCGGATTCACAGAACATTTCTCAAGAAACGGACGTGAAGAATACAAAATCGAATTTGGTGCAATCCCTGAAAAAATGCCAAGTCCCAAATTCTATCGCGAAGCTGGCGCAGGGTTTTACGTTTCCATCATCAAACGCTTTGCTCTGGAATTTCGTTACGGCAGAGACTTAGATAATGAACAAAATAGATTTGCATTAACCGTAGACATTTTTGCAAATCTCAACGAAAAGAACGATGGTAACGAATAATATTTTGGCTCCGTCAAGCCATTCCACACCATTTCGCCCGCATGTCACCATCGGCCTCGTCACCGCCATGGTCGCCGACTTCACTTCAGCTTAAATTCACAATCTCCACCATTTCTGCCGGAGTTACAATATTTGACTGTTCGGGGAAATGCTTGATGTTCCCGGTTATCAAATAGGCATCTTCGTCAGCCTTGCCCATCGTAATTTCGTAAAATACGAGATCATCCATATCGGGCAGCACCATTCCGGTCTCAAGACGATCCACATTCATTCCGAAGGTCTTGATAGACTCCAAAAGGAACTGAATGCGTGGCTCTGGAAAACGGAACTTTGAGCGCCTTAGAACCTCGCCATATTCTTCAAGAATTTCTTCGTTGTACAGCGGAACTATCTTGCCTTCAAGCATCATACGTACAACGACAACTGTCGCGGAATCATCACGACGTGCCATCAAAGCAGAAACCAGGACATTTGTATCAAACGTCGCAAGAATCACTTATACGCCTTGGCCTTGCTTCTTTCCCTGACGCACTGAATTTCAGCATTGATTTCATCCAAGGACATTTCCTGCAAGTTCCTTGCACCAGCACGCATCGCATAAAAATTTTCCAATGCCTGTGCTCTCGAGATCGACTCCTTGGATTCAATCTCAAACGGGATTTTTTTCTGGATCAAGACCTGATTCAAAAAAAGCCTAATCGCAGTGGTCATATCAAGACCAACAGACTGAAAAAATTCTTCAGCTTCCTTTTTCAAGGAAGTTTCTACACGCGTTTGAATGACTGTCGTTTCCATCGTTTACCTCAGTATAAATATAATACTTTAGTAATACAAAAGCAATAGTTTAACACTTATTAAAATTTCACGCTTTCCAATCTACTCCATTATTACAAAAAGACGAACAAACAATTGCGTTTTCAAAAAAAAGATTTGACCTTTATTTAATTTGACTATTGCTTGAACTTCTAATAAATTACACTTATAAAAGCAAAATATCGACTTTTTAACTGTTTACAGCTAAATTTATCCTTATGAACGGAAAGGCTATGAAATCTCTCGTAATCTACATTCACGGGAAAGGCGGCAATGCTGCAGAAGATGAACATTACAAGCCTCTTTTTCCTGATTGTGAAGTCATGGGTTTTGACTACAAGGCAGAAAATCCCTGGGACGCCAAGGACGAATTTATCAAATACCTTGAATCTGTTTCCGCAGGCTATGATCAGGTCTATCTTGTCGCCAACAGCATCGGTGCATACTTTTCGATGATTTCCCTTAGTTCATCCCGAATCACAAAAGCTTATTTCATTTCGCCCATGGTGGATATGGAAAAGCTGATTTGCGATATGATGATGTGGGCTGGCGTTTCCGAAGATGAACTTTGCGAAAAGAAAACCATCGCCACGGGCTTCGGCGAAACCCTTTCCTGGGAATACCTAAGTTACGTCCGCAATCATCCTATCCAGTGGAATGTTCCCACCAAGATTCTTTACGGCTCCAAGGACAATCTTGTCTCCTTAGAAACCATCACCAAGTTTGCTAATAAAATCAATGCGCCTCTCACCGTCATGGAAGGCGGCGAACATTGGTTCCACACCGACGAGCAAATGGAATTCTTGGATGAATGGATAAAGCTACCGGGAAATTCTCGGTAGAATCAATTACAGTAGTTAGAATGTTTTCTTATTATCTTCTTGATTTTCATGAGTTGTTCAAGTTAGAAAAAACACTCTTTTATTTAATTCCAATTCTCATTGGTTTTGCATTTGCAATTTTATATTGGCAACCGAAATTCAAAAAATCTTTTTTTAGAAAAGCCTTTCTCGTTCTGTGGGCGATTGATCTTGTCTACATAATTTATGAACTGCTCTTGAGGCAAACGAGTTTTATATCACCCTCTAGAGTAGATGCCAGACCCACGGACATTGCAATCATCGCCCTTGTTCTAGTTGCGTTTTCTATATCCTGCGTTGTAAGCTACTTCTTTAAGCCTAGAAAAATTTGGTCATGGTTATATGTAGTGCTGTTATCCATACTCTCGTATGTCGGCTTCTCTTATATTTACTGGATTGATTTTCGTGAACCTGTCGCCCATATTGACGACAAAGTTCTAACAGAAACGAGCTGTTACGATTATGAAATAATTTACGAAGAATTTGGAGGTGAAGTAATTTTTGATTCTGACGATTCAACCCAAGAACACTTCAATAGCCACGGCGACAATGCCTATTTTCCAAGCTACTACGCCAAGGGAGATTCCGTCTATTTTTGTTACCGTTATCGTAAATGCGATGGAATTACCTGGCGCGTGGCACTCGAAAATAAACAGGATACGACATTTTCTATTGAAGCTACGGAAATGGAACCTTGCATACCTAAACTGATTAACAGAGAGGAGACCGCAAAAATCCAAAAGCTGAAAAAAGACATTGATCGCTACCAACAGGAATATTCAGCAAATCATTACCTTGATGGTTCTTATCTGTATTTAACTTTAAACGATTATGGGCAGAAAAAAGTTCGAAAATTATTCTTGGGCAACCCTGACGAATCTGTTCCCAAAGCCTTGGAAATATTTCAACTTGTAAACTCCTTAAAACCAGCGGATCGTCCGCAGAAGCGCGATTTTGATGACGAATGTAGAGAACGCTCCAAGGCACTGAATGCGCTGATGGAGGAGTACGGGCAAGCTCATAGCGATCGTGGCAAATACTTAATTTATTAAACGGATATAAAAACCTCCCCGGGAAAAAACCGAGGAGGCTTTTTTGATACTACCCTAGTTGCCCGGGCAACACCTTCTTTTCCTTAGGCGGGAACTGCTTATCGAATTCCTCCACGTCTTTATCGTCGACGAAGTAGGGCGAAGGATCGCGATAACTTCCGCGGATGCCATCCAGAAAACCAGGCGTCAACTCCCGAATCAGGAAGTAGGGCGCGTCGCCATCAGGATCGTCCGCGTAGCGGATACCCTTGGACGTTGCAACTGCAAAACCGCACTTGCCGTAGAACTGGATGTTACCGCACATGGCGATACATCCGGCACCCATTTGGCGGGCACGTTCCAGGGCATAGTCCAGCAGCATCTTGCCTAAACCCTTACGCTGCATGTCGGGTCGGACGCTGATAGGCCCGAAGGTCATCATGCGCAGGCGCTGCGGTTCCTGCGCGGTCTCCCCAGCCTGAGCGGAACCGGCCTGCGGGTCCACCAGAATTTCGCTCCAGGCGAACATGACATGGGCGAGAATTTCGCGACCCACTGCCTCGCGACAGTTTTCACCTGCGGAAAGCCCGCAGTTCCCAGGGCCTTCCAGCACCAGGCTCAATTCGGGAATAAAGTCCGGATGGTTCCTGTAGCAATGAAGCACGTAATGTTCCGAGCATCCGGGACGATAGACGTTCCAGAAAGCTTCACGGGTCAAGTTTTCAACAGCAGAGAAATCGGCAGGCTGTTCCTGTCGGATAGTGTATTCAGAATTAATAGACATTGTTTATTTCCTTTTTTAGTGTGAAAGGATACGAGTCACGCCACCCGGCGCAACCCGCATTAAACAATGTCCCAGTTTTGGATTCGACCGAAGCCGAAATTATGGATTAAGAACATCCAACTCCGTAATAAAGGTTCGGTTATAATATACTCATTTTTCAAGGGAGTGGTCACAATCCTGCCGTAATTTCTACATTGTCCATAAACACAATCGGCGACTTCCAAGGCGCCACGAGAGGCTTTTATGCAGACTAAGGAATTCAAGACCAGCGGCACCTGCGCCCAGCTCATCACTTTCGACTACGAAAACGGCAAGATGTACAACCTCAACTTCATGGGTGGCTGCAACGGCAACCTGAAAGCCATCGGCAAGCTCTGCGAAGGCAAGGACATGAAGGAAATCGCCGACATCCTGGAAGGCAACACCTGCAACGGAAAATCCACTTCCTGCGCCGACCAGCTGGCCAAGGCCATCCGGGAAGTACTTTAATCTATCCCGGAGTCGCGCAAGCCACGCGCGCCCTTATTTTTAATTATATTTGACTTCCCGCGACAATAGCCCCGACAAAAGCCGGACTGTGGGAAAACTGCGAGAGTGGCGGAATTGGCAGACGCGCCAGACTTAGGATCTGGTACCTCGGTGTGTGGGTTCGACTCCCACCCCTCGCATAAAAAAGACCTCGTAGCTCGCGCTGCGGGGTCTTTTTTTGGGGGGTTAGGAGGAATCCGTCTATACGTAGAACTTTCCACTGCAGGCCAGCAGACCCAACATGTAGAGAAGTCCGTCGTAGTAACGCCAGGTACCCGTAGGAACTTCCAGGTTCCACAGGTCTTCGGCAAAAGGCTTGATCAGCGGATCGCCTTCGGGCAGCGCAATAGTTGCAGCACCGTTCATACCGATAAGGCCACCGGTAGCCAGACGTGCTTCACGGAAGAATCCGGAGCCGTCGATGTAGGAGTCGGCCACATAGGGGCGGTGGTCATTAAAGTAATTCAGCAGGCGGCGGATTTCCGCGATTTCCCATTCACGGACTGCGGCTACGTTGTCGGGCAAGGTACCGGCCACACCCACTGCGGTGTCATTCCCGGCAGCGGCCAGCTGGGCACGTTCCAGGTTCTTTGCATCCAGCGCAATGTTCCAGGCTACGCGCCAGGCGTCACCGCAGAAGCAGTGGCTTGCATCGTGCCAGGGAGTCTTGCGGGGAGTGCCATCAAATTCGCTGTAGTCTGCAGCCATACCCGTTACCGGGTGGCAAGCCTTCTTCAGGTACTCAAAACTGTTGGCGGCAATCTTCTTCCAGAAATCCACATCCTGGTCAGCGGTCACTGCGCCGTCACTTCCAGCGGAGCCAGCGACAGAACTAGAAGCGGCCCCCGCGACAGAACAAGCGACACCGGCGATACCCTTGGCTTCAGCAACCTTGCAGGCTTCACCGTACATGCGGTAGAATGCCAGCGTGTTGTAGCTGGGGTCCGTGTAGTCATTCCCCTTCATAGGAGAGAATCGCACAAGACCAGCCTTCCGGTCCATCATGGTGAACACTTCTTCCGTTTCCGGCTTGTAGGCCATATCGTGAAGCAGCTTCACCGCTTCCTTCAGGTATTCATCACATCCAAAAACCTTGGCGCCATAAATCAGCGCGATCGCAAAATATTCCTCGCCATCGGGAGCGGGGCCCGAATCCATCATGGAAAAATCCTTGGTGGAAACCTGCCAGGAATAATAACCTTCCAGGGCGCCTTCCTTGTTGCGCATGTAGCGCCTGGAGAAATTCCAGAGTCTGTCGAACAAGTCGCGCTTGCCCATGAGGGCGGCAATAGTCATGCCATAGCTCATGCCCTCGGAACGGATGTCCGTGTGGCCGATATCTACGATGTAGGCCAGGTCATCGCCGTGGTTAAAGCACACGCGCTCATTTTCGGGATCGCCCTCGAAGAGCTGCCCAAAGGCGGTCTGAAGCTTGGCCTCAATTTCTGCGGGAGTCTTCCCGATCTGTTCAAAAACGCTCTTCATAACACAACTTCCCTGAACGTCACGACGAACCTGTCCGACATCCATGACTTTTTCGTTCACCTTTTTTTTTAAAAGTTTGCTTTGTAAAACCCGGCCGAGGCCGGGTTCCTGCGAACCCAAATTATTTCAGTTCCACTACAGCGGACTTGCCGTTTGCGGTCACCTTATACTTGCCCGGATAGCCGCGGAACTTAACCACGTCACCTTCAGCCTTGAAAGTTCCGTTAGTGGTCCACACCTTGTGCCACAGGTCGTAAATCAACTTGGCTGCAGGCTTTTCACGACCATCGGAAGCGATGATACCGCCGTTCTGGACCCAGTGACGGTTATCCCAGAAGCCCCACAGCAGAATACCTTCGATGGCGGGGTGGCTGAAGAAGGAGCGGAGCACGATTTCGTAGCGGCGGGCCTGTTCGTCTTCGCCAAAGTACATGCCCTTCTGCCAGTCGCCAAAGTCAAGTTCAGTCACCTTGATGGGAAGACCAAGTTCAGCAAGGCGGTCAAGGCGGGCACGGATAAAGGCAGGATTGATGGCGCGGTCGCCAAAGTGGCACTGCACACCGATACCATGAACAGGAATCTTGCGGTCAAGCATACCCTTCACAAGGTCATAGAGACGTTCGGTTTCGCCGGCAGAGACAACCTGATATTCGTTGACGAACAGACGGGCGTCGGGATCAGCGCGATGAGCCCACACATGGGCGCTATCCAGAAGGTCCCAACCGCACTTGTTAAAGAGGAACGGTTCATGGAAGGCTTCGTTCCATACGTCATATTCCTTGATGCGGCCCTTGTATTCCTTAAGGTCGCGATCGATACGGGCCTTCAGCTTCTGACCGATTTCCTTGCAGCTGCCCTTCATGCTGAAGTGCTTGTCGTAACCGTAACCCTGGATACCCCACATAAGGGTGTGGGCACGGAAGCCCCACTTGTAGGCGTCTACATAATCCAGATACTGCTTGAATTCGTCGCGGCGGATCTTGCCCTTCTTGGGTTCGTATTCCGGCCACTTGAACTGGTTTTCGGGAACGCCATACCAGAAGTACTTATTGGCAGTCTTGCGGTACCAGGTTTCGATACTGTCCTTGGAGGGATACAGCGCAAGTGCAGTTCCGAAGGGGAATGCATGACGGATCAGTTCCACCTTCACATCGGAAGCACCCTTCATGGAATCCGGCAAGGTCAAGGTAAAGTCCTTCTTGCGCAGGCTATCGATACGGGCGGCATTATTGGCATACCAGGTGGTATCATTCATGCCTTCGGCCTTGGTGATTTCCACATCGTCCATCTGGAGCCAGCCCTTGGCCAAGCCCACATGGAAGGTAATGTTGTTCACGCCGTAACCCTTCTGGTCGGCGAGGAAGGTCATGGAATATTCCTTCCATTCGTTGGTCAGCATAAAGGAAGCGCTTTCCTTCTGACGCCAGTCGGGAGCACCGCCCTGGACGATGGCGTTAATAGGCATGTTGCCCTTGGCCTTGAAAGTCAAGGTATAGTAGGCGGAATCGGCCAGCCACTTGGGCGGCTGAAGCTGCAGACCCCAGGACGGGTTGGGCAGATCAGTCACTTCAAGGCGAACGCCTTCGCTGGCCACACCGTCACCGGCGTCAGTACCGAAACCAGCTTCGCACAGCTTGCTGGTATATTTTGCAGGACCATCGGGATTATTCCAGATATACCAGCCACCGTCACCGTAGCTACAGTCACCATTGGTAAGCAGGCCCGCAAAAGAGGATGCGGCTGCGACAGTGGAAATTGCGATAATCTTTTTCAGCATTTTTATTCCAGAAGGTTGATGTGAGGGCATAGCCCATTCCGTTTTACAAATACAAAGATAACTTGTTTTACCAATATACAATATGGCGCCGGGAATAAAAACGCAAACAGTGTAATAAGTGTTTTCCAATGGAAACAAGGAAACATCTTTTCTAAATTTGGTCCGCACAAAACCAGGCGCATACTTTAAAAAATCCGTCTTATGAAAAACAGCACGAACCTAAAAGCACACCTTTGCATATTCGGTGCCGCTGCCATCTGGGGCCTGATGGCACCTATCGGCAAGGAAGCCATGACCCACGGCATTACCGGCCTGGATATGGCGTTCTTCAGGGTGGCGGGAGCTGCCATCAGTTTCTGGATCGCCTCCCTGGTTCAAAAGGTGTTCTTCCCCGCGCTGGAAGCCGCACAACCCAAGCCGCCTAAAAAGGACATCCTCAAGTTTGCAGGCGCCGGGCTTTTCGCCATTGTCTGCAACCAGTGCTGCTTTACGGTGGGCCTTTCCATCACATCGCCCATCAACGCTTCCATCGTGGCCACAAGCCTCCCCATCTTCGCGCTGATCTCGTCGGCGGTTTTTCTGCGGGAACGGATCACCCTCATGAAAGTCCTTGGAATTGGGCTAGGCCTATCTGGCGCCCTGATGCTCGTTCTCGGAAGTGCCACCGCAAATAACGCCAAGGCCGGAAACATCCTGGGAGACCTTCTCTGTATGACATCCCAGTGCAGCTTCGCCATTTACCTGGGACTCTTCAAGAATCTCATCAGTAAGTACAACGTAATCACCTGCATGAAGTGGATGTTTACCTTCTCCACGCTGATGGTAGCACCCCTCACCCTTGGCGGCGTCGCGGAAATCCCCTTCCCAGAAATCTCCGCCATTACCTGGGCCGAATCCGCCTTCGTGGTTTTCGGCGGCACCTTCATCGCCTACCTGCTCATGGCAAGAGCGCAAAAAATATTGCAGCCCACCGTGGTGGCCATGTATAATTACGTACAACCTACTACGTCCACTGTCATTTCAGTCCTCATGGGAATCGGAATCTTTGGACTGAGCCAGGCCGCTGCCATCGCCTTGATTATTGCTGGCGTCTATACCGTAAACAGGGCAAAAGCAAGCAACAGCTAGGACACCTTCGCGAAAAAATGCAAAATGTGGCCAAGATGGACTCCATTTTTCCTGTAAGCTTAACTTTGGAGTCCATAATTTTAGTTTATACGAAATATGCTTGCTATTATGGTAAATAATTTGGGCTCCAAAAGGTTAAAAAGCCACATATGGAGTCCAAACATCTTAACGAGAAGGCGAAAAGAAAACATTTTACGATTAATTTATATGTATAAATAGGCTCCAAATTGCTTTAAAAAAAAATTTTGGAGTCCATTTTTAAGAAAAAGTAGCGGGAAAGTCGCCCATGGCACAAAAAAAGCCCGCGGATTCTAAACCGCGAGCCTAAAAATTCTTGCTGCAAATTTGAACAAACTAAAGTCTTGCCTTCACCAGCTTCAGCAAGTCCGCAAAGACTTCATCGGGAGTGCGGTCGGCATCGATAGCTTGTACGCAATCACTATAATCGCGGGCGGCAGCCAGATAACCCTGACGTACACGTTCAAAGAAGTCAGCCTTCTCGCTTTCAAGGCGGTCGGGAGCCTCGCCACGTTTTGCAGTGCGGGCACGGCTGGCTTCAACAGTCAAGTCCAGCACCACCGTCAATTCCGGGAAGCATCCGCCGCAGGTCAGTTCCGTCAGACGCCGCACCTTGTCGGCACCAAGCCCGCGGGCATAACCCTGGTAAGCAAAAGTGCTCCACGCAAAGCGATCCGCAATCACCACCTTGCCTGCATCCAGAGCAGGCTTGATAATTTCTGCGATCACCTGGGCGCGGGCGGCATTATACAGCAACAGCTCGGTATCGTCTGCCATGATTCCCTTGAAGGCAGGGTCCAGCAGAAGTTCGCGAATGCGTTCTGAAATCTTGGCGCCACCAGGTTCACGCAGGCGCACCACCTGATAGCCTTCAGATTCGAGGGCGGCCACCAGCAAGTCAATCTGGGTAGACTTGCCAGAACCATCAATACCTTCCAGAGAAAAGAATCGCTTTGCTGTCTTCATTAGAAGTCGCTCACTTCGTTCGCTTCGAGCAATGAGGCCGTTCTTGCCTTCGGCAATCACTTTGAGGTGTGAGCAAAACAAATTATGCATCGTAGCTCAGAGGCCAAAAGCCGACCTCACACCTCAAAGCACCAAAGGTGCGACCTCACACCTGATTATTCTTCGCCAAGATCCTTACCGTGGCACTTCTTGTACTTGAGGCCACTACCGCACCAGCACATGTCATTGCGGCCAATCTTCGGAGCCTGAGCGGCAGCGCGACGGGCAGCAAGAACGCGGGGGTCAGTATAGGTGCGACGGACACGGGGCTGTTCAGCAGCGGCTTCCGGAGCGGCGCCAGACTGTTCAGTTGCAGCAGACTGTGCCTGCTGTTCTTCAGAAATGGCGTTGGTTTCAGAAGAGGCAGCTTCACCGGCAAGGCCTGCAGCCTTTGCACCTTCAGCGCTCACCTGTTCACCAGATTCCGCTGCGGCACCATTGGCTTCTTCCATAGCCTTACGTTCGGCTTCCACCTGTTCCGGAGACTTAAGCTGCAGCTGGTCCGGGGACACGGTAATCTGCTGGCCATTGGGGCCCGGAATAGTAATGCGGATATTCAAGATACGGAGGGCAGTCAAGGTCGCAATCTTTTCCATGCAGCCTTCGAACATCTTGAAGCCTTCGTTCTTGTAAACCATCAGAGGATCCTTCTGTGCGTATCCGTGGAAACGGATGGAATCCTTCAGCTGGTCCATGGCATACAAGTGTTCCTTCCAGACCTGGTCGATGGTCATGAGGAGGAAGCGGCGTTCGATCTGACGGAAATCCTGTTCCGGAATGATCCTGGTCAGCTTGTCGTAACGGGCCATGCACAGGTCAATAATTTCCTGGAGCACGACTTCGGGAGTCTTGGTGGTAGCTTCTTCCAAGGTCAGGTTGTATTCCATAGAAAGGGAGCGCTGCAGATCCACATGCAGATCTTCAAGCTTCCAGTCTTCCGGATAGCTCTTGGCGGCAATGTACTGAGAAACCTTGATATCGCAAGCGTCTTCGATGCGGTTCTTGATTTCGGAACGGACATCTTCACCGTTCAGGATACGACGGCGCAGACCGTAAATCACCTTACGCTGTTCGTTCATCACGTTATCGTAATCCAGCAAGTGCTTACGGATATCGAAGCTCTGGCCTTCCACGCGACGCTGAGCACCGCGAATAGAACGGGAAACGATGGGATGGGTAATCACTTCGTCTTCACCCACGCCAAAACGGCTCATGAGGTTCTTGACGTTATCGCCACCGAAAATACGCATCAGGTTGTCATCCAAAGACAGGAAGTACTGGCTGGAACCCGGATCACCCTGACGGCCGGAACGACCGCGGAGCTGGTTGTCGATACGGCGGGATTCATGACGTTCAGTACCCAGCACATGCAAGCCGCCCAGTTCGGTAACACCTTCGCCCAGGGCAATGTCGGTACCACGACCAGCCATGTTGGTAGCGATAGTCACCTTGCCCTTATGACCGGCATACTGAATGATTTCAGCTTCACGGCCATGGTTCTTTGCGTTAAGCACTTCATGGGGAACGCCTTCCTTTTCCAGCAAGCCATGGAGGTGTTCAGACTTTTCGATGGATGCGGTACCAACGAGAAGAGGCTGACCCTTGGCGTGACGTTCCTTGATTTCTGCCACGATGGCGCGCCACTTGGCATCTTCAGACTTATACACCAGGTCCTGTTCGTCCTTACGGATGCAAGGATTGTTGGTGGGAATCACCCAGGTGTTCATGTTATAGATCTTGATGAATTCCGTTGCTTCCGTTTCGGCGGTACCGGTCATGCCCGACAGCTTGTTATACATGCGGAAGTAGTTCTGGAAGGTGATGGTAGCGAGAGTCTGGTTCTCGCGACGGATCTGCACATTTTCCTTGGCTTCGATAGCCTGGTGCATACCGTTGCTGTAACGGCGGCCTTCCATCAGACGGCCAGTGTTTTCGTCGACGATGATGATTTCGCCATCGCGTACGATGTAGTCCACATCGCGTTCGTAAAGGTGCCATGCCTTAAGAGCCTGGTCAATGAAGTGAACCCAGTCTGCGTGTTCACCGTAAAGGTTGGTAATCTGGAGGATAGATTCGATGTTTGCAACACCCTTGGAGGTAAGCTGCACGACCTTATCCTTTTCATCCACACCAAAGTCCTTGTTCTTCACAAGCTTCTTTGCAATTTCATTTGCCTTGGCATACTTATCAGTAGCATCTTCGGCAGGGCCAGAAATGATCAGCGGAGTACGGGCTTCATCAATAAGGATGGAGTCCACTTCGTCAACGATACAGTAGTTCAGTTCGCGCTGCACCAGCTGACTAGGATCCACAGCCATGTTGTCGCGGAGGTAGTCAAAGCCGAATTCGTTGTTGGTACCGTAAGTCACGTCGGAGTTGTAGCTGGTACGACGCTGTTCCGGATCCAGACCATTTACAATCAGACCCACAGTAAGGCCCAGGAACTTATAGACCATACCCATCTGCTTGGCGTCACGGCCAGCCAGGTAGTCGTTCACGGTCACCACGTGGACACCCTTACCAGAAAGGGCATTCAAGTAAACCGGGAGAGCTGCAGCCAGAGTCTTACCTTCACCGGTAGCCATTTCTGCAATGGCACCTTCGTGGAGCACAAGACCACCGATCATCTGCACGTCGAAGGGCATCATGCGGAAGGGCTTCACGGACTTGGGGTAAAGTTCGCGGACCTTGGCATAGAGGGCGGCGGGCAGGTAAATTTCCCATTCATTCTTGCCGGAAGCCAGCTGAGCCTTGGCATCGTTCACGCAATCCTGGAGCTCGGGGCCCAGCTTGCTGAAATCAAAATTGTTTTCGGGCTTGAAGATATTGAAGATACCCAGACGGCGGTCGCAAGCTTCCTTACAGACAGCAAAGGCATCAACGCGGATATCGTCCAGAGTGGCACCATTGTTCAGCTTTTCGCGGAATTCGGCGCTCTTTGCAGCAAGGGCTGCATCATCCAGAGCTTCCAGGGCCTCGCGGGCGGCGTTGATTTCTGCAATCACCGGACGGAGCTGCTTCACTTTACGTTCATGGGGTGTACCGAAAATCTTGTGTAGGACGGTATCTACAATGCTCATTTTGTTTCCTTTTTACGGCCGAGGGCGCAGCCCGCGGTCACTGATTAAAATTATACGAGCGTAAAATAGCAACTTTCATGCCAATAAAAAAAGTTGCATTGTGAAACAAAGGTTAAAATTACCGATAAAAAATAAATGTACAAATGTGCATTATTTTATAAAAAGCGAGGGCCCACTTTTTGGGAGGAAAATTTAAAAGCGACGAACAATGAGAATCTTGTAGGCGCACACCAATTTCTGTTCCCAGTGGCTGTCGAATATCACAGGCATATATTCCGTTTCCAGAACATTATTCCAGGACCAAATCTCACCAATATAGCCAAAGGCAAGCTTGCCAATGATTTCCGGAAGCAGCATATAGTCATCCTCCTCCGTATCGCCTCCCACGGCAACGCCCGCCACGCCCCACAAGTTCAAAAAAGCTTTGTTGTCAAAGACCCAGGTATAGGTATAGCCCATATCCACCCAGCTGCTAAAAATTTCCTTTGGCTCCTGATAATACGGAAAAAATTCATCCTTGTCCTTTGTCTTCGTTCCTTGAATACGGCCGCCAAGAATTAGGCTTCCGGCAGAATGACGCTGCCTGCGATCCAAGAAGAAAGCCGCCCTCGGGGAAAATTCCCCATTGGATGTCCCTAGCCATAGAGCTGAAACATAGACATCCCTCTCCCAGAGATCTACATATAAACTGCTATCTCCCACATCAGTAGAAAATCCGCTATAACTGCGGTACACTCCCTTGACCCACCAGTTTCCAGGGAAAAAATCGAACCCTGTCTCGAAGGAAATCGATTTCGAACTCTTGTTATTTGACGTAAATGGAAGTGCGTAGATAAAGTCCCAATAAAAGTCTCCGTAGCCGAGACCGAGACCCACATCTACCGGGCGATTGGATTTCAGCGCCCCACCATCAAACTCGCTACTCCAGAAACTGACGAAGTTGTAATTGCACAGAAAACGGATTAAAAATTTTCTCCTGAACTCGACAATTCCATCTTCATGTTCCGTTTCAACAATAGTCGCCCTATCACCATCCCCTATTTTCAGGGAATCCTGCCCCTGCCCCAACGCCATTCCGCATGCGCATATAAGGGATAGTACAAATACAAGGCGACAAAGCATGGGGCAAATATAAAAATGCACAAGAATAAAATCTATCTTTATGGAAAAGGTTATGATATGAACAGCTCAGTTAGTAGAACACCCAAGTCCATTTTTTCTGTTACCCTCCTTGCAATTTTCGCCATGGCAGGTTTTACTGTCGCCCAAACGACAGACGACGAACTTAAAGATCATCCGGAATATACCGCTAGCGGTTACCTGGTCTACCCGGAACCGGACAAGAGCGTCAAATACACCAAGGCGCCTGCCGGCTATAAGCCGTTCTATATCAGCCATTACGGCCGCCACGGAAGCCGCTACCATTACAGCGCAGACGATTATAACTACCTCTTCGAGACTCTGGCCAAGGCCGATTCCGCAAAGGCTCTTTCCGTCACGGGCAAGTACATTATGTTGTCTTCAAAACTGCTGGCAGACAAGGCCGCAAGCCGCGCAGGAGACCTGACCCAGAAGGGTGTCAAGCAGCACGAGGGAATCGCCATGCGAATGGCCAAGAACTTCCCCGATGTGTTCAAGAGCAAGAACGCCAAAATTGCCGAAGTCAACGCCAAGGGCAAGCAAGTCAAGAAGAACGTCAAGTTGCCGCCCCAGGTGGACGCCTTCGCCAGCACTTCGGGCCGTTGCATCGTCAGCATGTCCGCATTCGTAGGCGGCCTCAAGTCCCAGGTGCCCACCGCCCAAATCCGCATGGAATCAGGCAAGAGCCTCATGGGCCATATCAACACCTTCAATTTCGACATCACAAAGAACTACGCCGAAACCCCGGAATTCAAGGCCGAAAACGACAAGCTGTGGAAGGATATCTCCACCGACAATTTCGTACGGACGATCTTCGCCGACACCGCCTACGTTTCCAAGAACGTGGACGTTTCCAATCTCTATAACAAGATGTTCGAAATCGCAGGTAGCATCCAGGGCATGGAAGACGACAACGACCTGATTATCTTCGACCGACTCTTCCCCAAAGAAGAAAAAATCAAGCGCTGGAAGGCGCAGAACGCCTGGTGGTACAGCATCCTGGGCACATGCCCCCTTACCGGTAATGACGGCATCAACACCGCAAAGCCCATCCTGAAGCACATCATGAGCGAAACCGAAAACGCCATCGCAGGCGCCACCGATGCAGACGCCGCCACCAACACCGTAGCCACCCTCCGTTTCGGTCACGACACAGGGCTCCTCCCCCTGGCAGGTCTCATGCAGCTTTCCGTCGCAAATGCAAAGGTCACCGACCTGAGCAAGCTTCACGAACAGTGGACTGATTTCCGCATCATCCCCATGGCAGCAAACCTGCAGATGATCTTCTACAAGAAGCCAGGCGCCAAGCCGGCAAAGGGCGCAGCCCCCGAAATCCTGGTCAAGTTCCTGTACAATGAACGTGAAGTTACCGCACCCATCCCCTGCGGCGACGAACCCGCCCAAGAACCCGCCCAGGTCAAGGCCGACATCAAGCCCGGCATGGTGGCAGCCCAACCCGCTGCCCAGCCTGCGGCCCCCGGCGTAATGCTTCCGCCGCCCCCCGCCAAAAAGGTAAAGTGCCCCGCCGCCCCCTACTACCGCTGGGAAGACGTAAAGAACTTCTACGGAAAAATCCTGGCCGAATAATCCGCGCTCGCAGACACTACCTGACGCTCCGTTACCTGCCAGCCATCGTTATCAGCCGCTCCGTTACCTGCCGCCCATCAAGTGGAAATTCAGGTACGTCGAAAAACTGAAAATTCGGCGGCTCATGGGCTCGAACAAGTCCGTTGAATAGGCCGCCAATTTTAGGTAAGTGTCCAGTCGGCTACCCAGATCAAGCCAATCCAGAATCCTGTATTCCATGGCAGACTGGTTCACCACCAGGAAGTCCCAACCCTCCGCGCCATAGTGGGGTGTGGAGCCTGGAATGGTATGCAGCACATCTGCGACGACTTTATTATAGACCCTGAATTTTTTCTTGTACAGAACTTCTGTCATCAGGCTGTATTTCACGCCAGTATTGTACTGGTAATTGTCCTTGTCCGAAACGTACTCCGGATGCACTTCCTGGATCAAGTCGTCATATCCCATGTCAGCTGTACCCAACATGATATAATAAATCTGGTTCATAATGCGGAACCGTAAATCCGGCGTAAGCCACAGGGCAATATCCAGGGCGGCTCCCAATGACAAGGTGCTCACCGTAGCCAAGTCCCCGTAGAAAGTATCGAAGTTCAGGTTCAGAGAAAAATCCAACCAGTGGCCGCGACCATGCAGGCCCGCATTTTTCAGCTTTCCCATAATGTCAAGCTGCAATACGTTCCCCTCGAAACCTGTCTCGTTGAACATCTCCACCTTGAAATAGTCGAAAGGTTCCTTCACCCTCGTATAGGGCTTTCCGTATTCCAGGAACAATGAGGTCATGCCGTGATGATCGTTCCACTGCTGGTCCAGATTATCGGCCCCCTGGTTACCAATACGGTAATCACTACCGAATCGGGAGCCGCCACCTGCAGCAATCACAAGTTCAACAGGCACCCAGCCCGTCCTGAAATCCCGACTACCGAACATCTTCCTCTGGCTATAAGCCATAGGGTGGAAAATGAAGGCCGCCAATTCCCTGTACCAAGGCACATCGGAGTTGCTATAAGCCAATCGTGAAAGCCTGTACAGGACTTCGCCGTACATGGAGCCGCCAATAGAAGTCGTCATCAAGTCGTTGGGCGCCGGGTATTCCGTCTCGCAGAACATTTCCCAGATGCTGCTTCCGAGAGCCGCCCAAACTACACTCTGGTAAAAACCGTAACCGCCGGCGCGGGCGGCACTATAATAGTAGGAACCCTGATACGGGTGCCCGTAAAAATTGATGGCCCAGTGATTATGATCCCACTTCCAGCCTTCCCTAAAATTCCGCTTCCAATAGCTGGGACCTGTGTGGGCGTAATTCTTGTCCAGCACATAATAATCCCAGGCCCACACAAAAACATTCTGGCCCAGAATCTGGCCGGCAACCACCGGGGCAAAAACCGGTTCAACCTTGGCCGTATCCCTAGAAAAAAATTCGTCCAATTCGGCGCCATAACCGGCAGTCCGCAAGGAATCCACGATACGTGCAGAGTCTGCGGCTCTAATCTCCAACTTCCACAGCGCCACATCCTTCACGCTGATAACAGGTTCCCTTTCTATGGAATCCTGGATAGACTTGGCAGCTTCTACAAGATTTTTCTTTTCTTTATGGGTGACCGCTTGCGACCAAGCGCAAACCTGAAAAAAGAACAGAACGAAAAAAACAGTCATGAACTTCTTCATGACTGCATATTTAGAATTATCCAATTCGACTAGTTATTGGGACGCAGGCCAACAGACTCAAAAACAGCCTTGTTCTTGGGATCCGGGAGAGCCACGGAGGTAATCCAGTTGAATTCTGCCACACCAGCCAGACCCACACGGGCGCAAAGCTGGTCACGGGCCACATTGTAGGCGTTCAGGATCAAAATCTTTTCGGAATCGTTAGCCTTGTCGATTCGTTCAGACCAGCGATAGCCCAGTTCTACCAAGCCGGCACTTGCCTTGGCGTAGAACTTTGCCTTTTCGGCACTGATCACAGAAGAAGAAGGAACGTTAAAAGTCTCCACCGGAACAATGGGCTGTGTCTTGGGAGAACTTACGTGCATCTGAGCAATTTCAGGCACACTCTGCTGCTCTTCGCCGCAGGCGGTAAAGTTCACGGCCATAAATGCAGCCAGAACTGCAAAAACAAAAAAAGAGGCAGCCGTCTTAAACGTCGCCAGGTTAAAGTTAATTCCTTTTATACGTCCAGACATAGCTGCCTCTTTTTGAAAGTCTCAAGAACTCACGGGTTTGATTTCTTGGACCTTCCTTTACTAGCGGCTTGTGGGCTCGAACCACAGACCTGCGGATTATGATTCCGACGCTCTACCAACTGAGCTAAGCCGCCGAAGGTTGAACCAAATTTAGTCAATTACTGAAATATTTTCAAGGGGTTTAGTGAAAATAAACTTCAGTTTCTACAAAATTTTCGCCCCATTTGATCACCTGCCACCCAGGAGCCGAACTTTTCAGGTTAAAATAGGGGCAATTGGGGTCAATCTGCATCTGTGTCGCCGGCGAAACATGAACCGTCTGACGTCCAAGCTTGACCTCGAACTGGCTGTGATAGTGTCCAGTAAAGATATGAGTCAGGTTGGGAATGTCAGCCAGGACCTTCTGCACATCAAGCATGTTGCGCATATGATAACGCAAGTCCATGAAGCGGTGACCGCAGAAACAGGGAGGGTGATGTACAAAAAGCAAGATCTCACCAGAAACCTTGGCCGTCTCTTCCTTCAGCCAAACCAGCTGTTCAGGAGAAACGTCGCCGCAGGCACTATCCAAAAAGAAAATGCTTCTACCGGCGATATCGTATCGGTAGTAGCACTTGCCATCGTGGACCTTGCCCTTCAGGTCATAGAACTGCTCCATGACTTCGATGCGGTCGTGATTTCCGGGAATAACGCAGTATGGAACCGGGTAATCCTTGAGCAGGTCTGCCAGATACTTGTAGGCGCCGGGCTCTGCATCCTCATTAGCCAAATCACCGGACAGGACCAGCAGGTCCAAATCCTTCATAGATTCGGAATTCAAGGCCTTAAGAAAGTTGGCGCGAACATCGATGCCCTGCACCAAGTTCTCGTCTTCACCGATATGGATATCGGTTATCTGGCCTATTTTGAGAATTTTAGTTTCCATACAAATTGCTAGTACAATATAAATTTTTGTTTAGCCACCCAAGGATATATTTTTTCAAAATTTTTCCCTTTGTGAGCCAAATCAACAAAGATAATGTGCTTTTTTCCCAATCTTCAACATCGTTTTGTGAAAGTTTTGTGAATTCACATTGAAAACTAAGCTTCAACACTTATCAACGTTGAAAATTGTGAATAGATTTGAAGTTTTCAACATTTGTACACATCTGAATTATCTTCGTATCTTATTGAGCATCAATGAGTTATAAATTAAACTTTACAAATCTATCCACTATTCACGAAACCAATATTCAATACTATATATATATATACATAGTATTTATTAGTATGTGTGTTGATTAGAGCTTGACTTCCTTAGAAGCGGAAGCAGGCTGCTGAGACTGCTGGAGATTGCCCATCTGGCAGTTGCCCTGGAACACTGCACCTTCCTGGATGATCAGGAGCTTGGTCTTGATGTTACCGACAAACTGGGAGCTGTTTTCGAGAATGAGCTTTTCGGAGCAATCGATGTTGCCCTTGACGGAACCTGCAACTACTGCAGAGGTAGTCTTGATTTCGCCTTCGATGAAACCCTGCTTTTCGATAATCAGTTCGCCTTCAATTGCAACACTACCGTTGATGGTACCGGCTACGCGAACGTCGCTCTTGCCGCTAATGTCGCCCTTGATGGTTACGCTATGACCGATCTGGGTAATTTCCTGTTCCTTAACTGCCATTGTTTCCTCTTTGGTTAGTGAAATTTTTTTTAAATCTAATTCTATAAGATACTAATAGTTGAAGAATGTTTCGGGATCCAGTTCCTTTCCATCCTTCGTTATAGTATAGTGCAAGTGGGGTCCACTGGCATTGCCAGTTGCACCGATGGTACCGATGATATCACCCTTGCCGACATTGCGACCCTTGCGGGTGCGGATTTCCTTCATATGGGAATAACTCGAAACGTAACCGTTCTGATGGTTGATGATGACGGTGTTTCCAAGTTCTTCTTTCTGCCCGGCAAATTCCACGGTGCCACTGCCCGATGCAAATACAGGATTTCCGGGCTGGGCCGAGAAGTCTGTTCCCATGTGTCCGTTCTCTTCAGAGAACTTCTTGCTGATGATGCCGACCACGGGAATCACGTTGGGAATTTTTTCAAGGCGCAGTTTTTCTTCCATGGGAATCCAGCCGCCTTCATAGTCCACATCGATCTTCTCAGAAGGAGTGTGGGCGAACTTATTCTTGTCGATAAGGCTGTTGACCTTGTTGGAATCATTTTCTACGAAGGTGCCTAGCAGGTTCTGGATTCTTTCTTCCAGAACCCAGAGGGAGTCCATGCGGTTGAACAGTTCCTCGTAGTTCTGATTCTGCTTGATCAGCTGGGCGTTGGTGACGCGCATCTTCTCGTAACGGATGAGTGTCTTGGTGACATGGCCCATCTTATAGATGAAGGCGCCGGTAACGGCAATCAGGACTACCAGGAAAATCTTGAGGAACGTGAACCATTTGGTGGAAACACGGAACTTCTTGATTTCCTTGGAATCTTCCGGGATAATCTGTATGGTGTAATACTTACCTTTCACAGTTTCCTCTGTCTAACGGAATCGCCTATTAGCGGTCCATCAATTCCTGGATACGGGTCAGGTCGTCCATGCTATAGTAGTTGATGACGATGGTACCCTGGGACTGGGTGGGATTGGTGGGTTTCAACTGAACCTTGGTTCCAAAGTAGGTTTCGAGACGATTTTCGAAATTCTTCAGGTCGGCGGAAAGTTCGATCTTGGGCTTGGGTTCTGCTGCCGGTGCGTCGACAGGTTCTTCGCCGGAAACTTCTTCGCCAGTGTGAACTTCGGGAACTTCTTCAGAAGATTCGGCAGGAGCCTGTGCTGGCTGAACTTCGTCACCGCGGATAATGGCTTCGATCTGACGGACGTTCAGACCTTCCTCGATGATGCGCTTTGCCAGTTCTTCGGCATTGTCCACCTTGTCAGAGCAAAGTGCGCGGGCTGCACCTGAGGCAATCTTGCCTTCCTGAATCCAATCCAGAACCTGGGTCGGGAGCTTCAGCAGGCGGAGTGCGTTGGTGATAGCAGAGCGGGACTTACCAACAGTCTTGGCCAAATCATCGTGGGTATAGTTGTGAAGATCGATCAACTGTTGATAAGATTGTGCAACTTCAACAGGATTCAGGTCCACACGCTGGATATTTTCGATGAGGGCCCATTCGCCCATGATCTTGTCATCCAGACTTTCGTAGACCTGGGCCTTGATAGTAGCGAGACCGGCCAGCTTGGTTGCGCGGGTACGACGTTCACCGCTGATGATCTGGTAGCGGTCGCCCACCTTGCGAACGGCGATAGGCTGGATCAGACCATGCTTCTCGATGGTTTCGGCAAGTTCAACCAGTTCGTCATCGTCAAAAGTCTTACGGGGCTGGAACGGGTTGGGGTCGATGAGATTTACGTCAATTTCGATAATTTTCTGGGAGTTATCAACAGTTTCGGCGTTTTCGACAGCATTAGCTTCAGATTGTTGATTAGTTTCCTGGGGATTGCTAGGCTGTTCAACAGAATGATCCCTCAAAATATCAGCGAGACTACGACCCAGAGAAAAAGACTTCTTACCCATAAAAATAATTTCCTTATATATATAGTTAGCTTGACTGACCTGACTATTTATCCTTGTTCAGGATTTCTTCAGCCAGCTTTACATATGCCTGGGAACCGGTGCTCTGCACATCGTACAGGATAACCGGCTTGCCGTGAGACGGAGCTTCGCTCAAACGGACGTTGCGGGGAATCATGGTCTTGAAGACGGTGTCGCTCAAGTTTTCGCGGACTTCGTCAGCCACCTGCTTGCAGAGACCCAGACGGGAATCGTACATTGTCAACAGGGCACCTTCGATCTTCAAGTTGCTGTTGAGATTTTTCTGAACTTCGCGGATGGTCTTGAAAAGTTCAGTCATACCCTGCAGTGCATAATATTCACACTGCACGGGAATCAGCACGCTAGTAGCGGCTGTCAACACGTTCAATGTTAATAAGTTCAGACTGGGGGGAGCGTCGATAATGATAAATTCGAATTCCTGGGACAGGATCTTCATGATGCGTTCGAGACGGCGTTCGCGACTCATGGCGTTCACCAGTTCGATTTCCATGACAGCCAGGTCCGGTCCGGAAGTGATCATCTTCAGGTAGTCCAGGTTGGTATCCAGAATTGCTTCCTTGATTGTTTCATAGGTAACATTATCCGGATTTTCGGCCATGTTCAGAACTTCGTGGATATCCACGTCCTGCATTTCATTGAAACCCAGACCCTGGGATGCATTACCCTGGGGGTCCATGTCAATAAGAAGAGTCTTCTTTTCGAGGGCGGCAAAACTGGCAGCCAGGTTCACGGCGGTAGTAGTCTTGCCTACCCCACCCTTCTGGTTGCATATAGCGATCACTTTACTCATTCGTTACCTCTTGTAACTAGGGCATATTCCTGTTCTTCCTGGGGCAATGCATATTTATATATGTGTACTGCCGGATCGTTTTCCAGGTGAACGATGTTATTAAAACTCTTAAGGGTCACAAATTTGCCACCACGGGCCAGACCCGGCTGGGCGCGTTCCCAGTCATTTTCAAAAGTGGAAAGGGCGCGGCAACTGACAAAATCCAAATAAGCCAGGCCGGAAGTTTCGAAGCGCTTGCCTACGACAGTCATGTTGTCCAGGTGCAATTCCTTCTTCACGAAATTCATAAACTGCACGCGCTTGTTGCGAGGTTCCACAGCGTAGAATTGGACTTCGGGCATGACAATGGCTAACGGAAAACTGGGACATCCTGCACCGGCACCCATATCAGCCCAACGCTTACCCTTCAGCTTGCTGAGGGCCTCTGCGCGAAAAGCTGCGGTGTCATCCTGAGGCGCAGCCGAAGGATCCACCAACTTACCTATATATATATAAGGCACCAGGGAGTCTGCGATGTGTCTGGATAAAAACTTCTGGGAATCCTTTTCAGAAATCAGGTTGCCGTATTCCTTGGTATCAACAACCAGGTCGGCAAAAGCATAAAGCTTTTCCAAAGTTGCAGCAGACAGTTCCACCCCGTTTGAGGAAAGAAACTGATTTAGAAGATTCTTCTGTTCTTCGTTATTTTTATACATAATGGTTCGTACGTTGGTGTGCTACGCACACTACATTCTCATGCTCGGTCATCCCCGTCAAGCGAGGATAGGTGCCAGAATGCAATCATTCTGTCGCGACACTCGCTATCGAATGTTGGGCTCCTACGGAGTCATTCGCTGCACCCAGGATATGTCAAAGAATAAATTCTATGCCGCATCCTAGATTTGCAAATGTTTACTCCTTTGGAGTTTACACCCATCGGGTGTCAAATGAAAATAAACAAGTTTATTTTCGCTTTCCACCCTCGGTTGTGTTTCACGTGGAACATAATTTAGATATCCCAAAAAATAAAATCAACAAAAGACGAGTTTAGCCTTTCATTTAATTAAAATATCTGTGGATATTATTTTAATTTATGTTGGGTTTTTGTTGATAAATTTTGTGGTGATTTCGTAACTTGTTTTATAAAAAAGATTTATGTTTTGAAATGTATGTTGATGATTCGTGGATTTTTCATTTTTGAGGGGGTGTAAAATGGTAGAAATCGAGGTGCTTCAGGGTGACATCACCAAGCTTAAAGTGGATGCCATTGTGAATGCCGCCAACTGTTCCCTGCTGGGAGGTGGCGGTGTGGACGGCGCCATCCATAGGGCTGCCGGTCGGGAACTGCTGATGGCTTGTAAGAAGTTTGGGGGTTGCGAAACTGGCGAAGCTCGAATTACTCCCGGGTTCAAGTTGCCGGCAAAGTTCGTAATTCATACTCCTGGACCCATCTATAACGATGGCCTTCATGGGGAGCCGGAACTGCTCAGATCCTGCTACGAAAACTCCATGAAGCTGGCGGAAGAAAACGGTTGCGAGACGATAGCCTTCTCGGCAATCTCTACCGGAGTGTATGGCTACCCGAAAAAGGCTGCTACCGAAATTGCCGTGAAGACAGTTCGGGAATACCCAACGCAGAATGTGAAGAAGGTAATCTTCTGCTGCTTTGGTGAAGACATGTTGAAGATTTATCAGAAAGTTTTATAAAAATCCGTACCAATGGAGCCTTCCTTTGCTAGATTTTTAGTAACAGGAAGGCGTTTATGATTTCTGAAATTGCCCCTATTCTTGAAAAGTTGAGGGGTACCGAAGAATACGACATCCTAGTTGAAATGGATGCAGTTTATTCCCGAATCGAAGAAAAGCAACGGGAATGGTTTGAAAAGTCCAAGTTCACCTGTCCTCATGGCTGTGGCAAATGCTGTGAACATTTTGAGCCTGACTTGCTGGAAAGTGAAGCTCTTTACATGGCCGCCTGGCTATTGTGCAATCAGCCTGACGTAGCCCAGAATGTTGCCGAAGGGAAGTTTCCTTTGATAAATGTTTCACGTGAAACTTTTGCAACATTCCAACATTGCCCCTTCTTTCGGGAGGATATTTCGGGGACGAATCTTCTAGGGCATTGTACTATTTATGGTGGCCGGGCATCCATTTGCCGTCTCTTCGGAGCTGCCGGATCTCGGGACAAGCATGGTAATGAAGTCTGGAAACCCTGCAAGTTTTACCCCGCAGAAGAACTTGCCGCCGTCAAGACTCTATCTGGCGAACCGATCCTTCATCGGCAATACACTGCAGAAGAAGTAAAGAATCTCTTTGGCGCCCTCCCTCCTGTCATGAGCGACATGATGGAGCAAGAGGAAACCTTCACCCCCGACGATGATTCTTCAACATTAATCCACGATATCCTGCCTAGGTACATCCAGCGGTTAATGTGGATTGTGGATTTAAATTCTGGGAAAGATTCCATATAAGAAAAAGCCCAAGGCATTGCCCTGGGGATGTTTGCAAATTGAGTTATTTCACAACCTTAATGGTATGTTGCTTTTGCTTGGCGGGGCGACCCATAAGATCGAATAGCTGGAACTTCTTATTTACGATTGTAGGATGAATCTTGTGTTTAAAGCCAGTTGTGCTTTCACTACCAATTTTTGAAAAATAATACTTTCCAACAAGTTCATCTTCATATATTCTTGAATAGAAAAAAGTCATTGAACTGTCAGTTGTTTCAATCCAGTATTTGGACATTGGTTCATTCTTTGGGCTGTATTCGTAGCACCTGCTGTTGTCAATAGAATCTAAGGCTATGTAATATCTGTTCATTAATTCAAATTCACCTTTATATACATCATAAAAGTATTGCAGTCCATAGATGGTATCGTTAACTGTATAATAAGTGAACATGGCTTCCATATTATCATCCGTTTTGGAGTATTGGATTGTTACTGTGGAATCCTTTTCAGTGAAATATGTCTCGGACGCAGTTAAATGGTTGTCTATGTACGTATTTGTGGTGATGGAATTATCGGCATCGTTTTGTGTGATGACTTCTTTGTATGAGAGAGTATTGCATTCATCAGTGCATCTTGTTGCGCTTTCTATAGCGCCATTTTTATCACGATTAAATGTGGTATGAGCATAGTAGAAACCACTTAGATCGCTTCCATTTATGGACTGAGTGCTGTCTAAGGTATATGTATTATCAAATTTTTTTGATCCACCATAATTAGAAATTGAAAATGCTTCTATGCAGTTAATGGCATGTGCAGAAAAAACAAAAGATGCGACTAAAAGAAAGATCTTCTTCATATAACCTCCTATGTTGATGTCATTCTGCTTTTGCAAGTGCCAATATAGAAAAAGTCCCCCGCAAGATTTGTACTAAAAAAAGTGAAAAATCTTTTGACAATTCCTTTAGAGGTGCCGATATAACAAGTGAGGGATGGTTACCCTCCCGTACTAGTCATACGGTTCTCCTATGGTTGGAAAATCCCCGGGGCATATGCCTCGGGGATTTTTTTAGCAGTTTAATTCACTTACTGAATAGAGGGTTGCTTTCCCTGCCAGGGTCATTCTTTCGCCCTTGATTTTGCAGTAAAGAGTGCCTCCCCTTCGGGATGCCTGCCTTGCAATAATCTCTGGCTTATTCATCTTGCCACTCCAATAAGGAGCGATGTGGCAATGCCCGGAACCGCAGACCGGGTCTTCGCTGATGGCAATTTTCGGACCGAAGCTTCTGGAGACGCAGTCTTCCTTGGTGCCTTTAGCGGTAACATGAACAAGAAGACCTGGCAATTCCTTCATCTTGTCAAAGTCCGGCTTCATTTTTTCGATGGTGTCCTCAAAGTCAAAGACGCAGAGCATGTCGCGACCCATGTAGGCTTCCGAGGGCCTTGCACCCAGGGCGGCTTCCATTTCATCTGTAACGGGGATGGGCTTCAGGTCATAAATCGGGAAATTCATTTCATAAAGATCCCCGTTCTTGTTGACTGTTAACTGGCCACTCATTGTCTCGAATATGATTTTTTGAGTCGTCTGTTCATAAAAGTTGAAAAGTACGAATGCGGTGGCTAGAGTAGCATGGCCGCAAAGATCAACCTCATCGCTAGGGGTAAACCAGCGAAGGTGATACTTGGGGATGCTTTCGTCATTCCCGGTTTTTACCACAAAGGCTGTCTCGGAGAAATTGTTTTCGAATGCAATGTTATGCATTAGTGAAACTTCCGGCCATTTGTCCAGAATACAAATTGCAGCCTGGTTACCATGGAATAAGGTATCGGAAAATGCATCGACGATATACTGTTTCATACCAAAGAATATATAAAATGTTTCACGTGGAACACAACCGAGGGTGGAAAGCGAAAATATGCTTGCATATTTTCATTTGACACCCGATGGGTGTAGGACTAATGTCGAAGACATTAGTCCCAACATGCAGGGTGTTGCATGCGAAGCATGCCAACCTGCGATGACGAGTGCCACGGCGGGGAGCTTGCTCCCGATGTAATAATTCTGATTATGCAAGCGCCAACATGCAGGATGTTGTGTGCGGAGCACGCCAACGTCGGGGTGAGTTATCCACTTTGCGAGAGAAGTAGAAAATTATTTATACGGTCAGTTCTACTAGATTGCCTTCGGGATCTTGAACCACACTTTCGTAGTATCCATCCCCCGTCGTTCGAGGCTGCCCTATAATGGTAATGCCATCGGCTTCCATCTGGGCGGTCAACTTGTCTACCATATCCTTGGACCCTAGGGATATTGCCACATGACACCATCCTAAATGTGGATTGGGTATTGGAGATTCGATGTCGTTCCGGTGCATTACCTCAATGCGGGCGCCTCCATCAAAAGTAAGGAACCTGCTGGTGAAACCCTTGGCAGGATTATGGTATTCTGGATGAATCGTAGCTTCCAGATACTTTTCATAGAAGGCGCAAACTTTCTCGATGTCTTTGACCCAAATGGCAACGTGATCTATTTTCATAGGGTCAATATATAAATAATAGGGTGCTTCGAATCGGCTAAACTCCCCTAGCTTCCGGGTTCCAGATAATCTTATGGAGCTGTACCTGGAAGCGGACGTTATTCCGTCGCATCACCTCGTTCCCTAAAATCCAGTTCACCATATCCTCGTACTTCATTGTCCCGAAGATGGGGGAAACATAGAATGTGGGGAGCCTTTTTCCGAGAGCGCTGAACCTTCCCTCCATTGCCTCGATGACCCGGGCGGCATCCAGAAGATCCTCCTCTGTGCCCACCACAAACTTCAGGACATCCTTCTCCCCCAAGGTCATCATGTTCTCCATTTTCATTCGGGGCTGCATTCCGCTGGAGATACTTTTCCAGTCCATGGTGCAGAACATGTTCTTTAGGCTAGTAGGTTTGGGTTGGGTTCCGTTGGTCTCGATATTGATTTCGAAGCCGAAATCGTCCAACATTTTCAATAAAACTTCCACATCTTTGTGGATAAGTGGCTCCCCTCCCGTCAGGGTGACGAACTGAGTGTTGAAAGACTTGACCTTTTCCAACACTTCCACTGGGGTCATTTCCTGGAAGTCGCCCCCTTCCACCGCATACATGGAGTCGCAATAGGAGCAGCGGAGGTTGCATCCGAACAGACGGATAAAGACGGCGGGGGCGCCTGTGCGGATACCCTCACCCTCTATGCTGAGGAATATTTCAGAGATTTTCATGAGTTAGTAGATAGTGGGAAGTTGACAGTAGTCAGGTATGGGGGACGCATCTTCGGTGCTCGAGGCATGAGGTCGGCGCTATGCGCCTAGAGGCAATTGTAATTACAATACCTCATACCTCTAGATGCGAAGCATCGACCTCAAAGCGAAGCGACCTCAATGCACTGAAGTACATCTTAGTCCACTTCATATTCGGCGATGTTGCCTTCGCTTTCCTGGACGATCACTTTATAGCAATGGGGAATCTGGTCGCAGATCCACTTGGCGATGTTTTCGGCGGTAGGATTGAAGTCCACCACATCGTTTATGTACTTGTGGTCCAGCTGTCGGGAGATGGTCTCCTTGGCAGTCTTGAAATCGATGACCATACCGTCAGAGTTTAAAGTCTTGGACTGGCAATGAACGGTAATGATCCAGTTATGTCCGTGAAGATTTTGACACTTGCTTTCGTAGGAGAGTGCCAGCTTATGTGCTCCGGAAATTTCGAAGCGCTTCGAGATTCTATACATGAGGTACCTAGTTTTGTTTATAGACAGGATGGTTTTCGAACTGTCCTGCGGTCAAATATTAATGCCGCTGTGAATTGATGTTGAGGATTAATATAGAAAAGGGTTCTATGGTTCCCAAGGCGGAGATGCATAAAAACAATGTTGGCGAAGAATGTTCAACCTACGGATGTTGGTGTGCTACGCACACTAGTCAGAGAATAAATTCTCTGCCGCATCCTAGGTTTGCAAACGTTTCACGTGAAACGTTCGTAGAGTATAAAAAAGTCCTTGACATTTTTGTGCCAAGGGCTTGTTTAGACTCTTCGACTTCGCTCAGAATGGCACTAACGTTCCACCGGGACCTGGATAATGGTTAGCCACTTTTCGGGGTCATCCTGGTTCCAGGCACCGTCCACATAAACGCAGCGGAGGTCACCCACAATCTTGTACCCGTTCTCTTCGATGTACTTGAACATCTCGGTGTAGGACTGGTAGAATCGATCGTAGGGTCCAAGGTGCTTCATGCAGAGGGCGGTTTTCACGGCAGGCATCTTCTTGAACTGGACAATGTCGGAGTCTTCAAGCATTTCCTCCACCTGTTCGCAGTACTCGATATCCACGTTCTCGTGTTTGTATTCCTTGTCGTGTTCGATGGTAAAGCAATATCCAGAGGGGGAACATTTGCAACCTAGACGTTGCATCTCGGGGCCGATGACGTTACAGCACATTTCACCGATGGCCTGGTAGTTCTTGATGACTTCACGGTGGCTGGCCACGATGATTTCGGGGAGGGATTGCACGCTGAACTTTTCCATAGAGTTGATTTTCCTTTGAGAGTCCACCATCTGGTGCAGTTGTTCCCTGCGCTTCAGCAGCCGTTCCATTTCCGCTTCACATGCCATGATTTTTTCTTCCAGCTGGTCGATTCCGGGTGTGCGGGACGTTTCCCCGTACAGGTCCTTGATTTCTTCCAGGGAGAATCCTACATCCTTCAGCCGACGGATGTCGTTCAGCCTTTGCATTTGATCCAGTTTATAGTAACGGTATCCGGTCCAGTTGTCCACCTCGCAAGGCAGCAGCAGTCCCATCTGCTCGTAGTGCCGCAGGGTCTTTACAGTCACCTGCATCATCTTGGAGAACTCACCTATCTTTAATTTCAGATTTTCCATATTGTTTTGCGGTTCGCGACCCGCTCCTCTGTGATCACTTTTCTGCCACCTCGTCAGGCGACATAATAAATATAGACCCGGCCCTAAGGGACGAGTCAATGGGAAAACTGGAGATTTTTGGAAAAAATTAAAGTTCCATAAAGAAGATCACCGCATCCACGAAACCCAGCTTCTTGTGGTTGAAGGCTCCGGGCAGTCGGCAAAGTTCCTTGAAGCCTAGGCTCTTCCACAGGTGCATGGCAGGTTCGTTGGTGCTGATGACGAAGTTAAATTGGATTGCCTTGAATCCCATTTCGCGGGCAACTCGGATACAGTCCTCCCCCATCTTGCGGCCGATGCCTTTTCCGCGGGCGGCGCTGGAAACCATGAAGGAAGCGTTGGCCACATGGCTGCCTCGGCCACGGTGGTTCTGGATGATCTTGTAGTAGCCGAGGATCTTGGTGCCTGCACTATCCTTGCCTGCGTCCGAAGCGGATTCTTCCATAACGAAACTGGTAACACCCTTGCCGAACCAGTAGTCGTATGCGTCCTGGTCGCTGGCGGTTTCCTCGAAATCGTAGGTGTCGCCCCCTTCAATCACTTCGCGGAAAATGGGGAGCATCTGGGGAAAATCATCTGGAGTAGCTTTGCGGATTTGCATATTAGGTGCGAGGTCGCGGCTTTGCCGCTTTGAGGTATGAGGTCGGTCGCTTGCGCTCCCTTTGAGCTATATAATGGCGCCTTGCGCTTTCAATACTATATAATATAGTAAGAGGAGTTTTTGTGGTAATTGTACCTAGAAAAATAATGTTGTTTTTCAAATTTAATGGCGGAAATTCCACAACATATATATATTAGTGTAGTAAATACAAAAAGACTGGATGCTTCGCTCCACTATGTTATGCTCAGCATGACACTAGGGGGCAGAACGCCAAGTATTTTAAACCTCAACGCATCCTTCGGATGCGTCCCAACAACCTCACACCTTAAGGCCATGCAATGGCCGACCTAAAAATTATGGAAGAAGTAGTAAAGTTTCTCAAGGAATGTGGCGCCTATTTTCTGGCAACTGTCGATGGCGATCAGCCCAAGGTTCGTCCCTTCGGTACCGCCGAAATTTTTGAAGGTAAGCTGTACATTCAGACTGGCAAGTCCAAGAATGTTTCCAAGCAGATTGCCGCCAACCCCAAGGTTCAGCTCTGTGCCATGAACAAGGCTGGAAACCAGTGGCTCCGTCTTAGCGGTACCCTGGTAGAAGACGATCGCCTGGAACCCAAGGTCCATATGCTGGACGCCTATCCAGAACTGAAGGCCATGTACAAGGCCGAAGATCCCAACACTCAGGTGCTTTACTTCAAGGACGCCGAGGCTGTGTTCTGCAGTTTCACTGCGGCTCCCAAGGTGGTAAAGTTCTAGTTTGATTGCCTTTTAGGCTGCTTAAATTGTGAAAATCGGTCGGCGAAAGCCGGCCTTTTTCGTTTTATCCTGTTGATAGAATGTAAACAATTAATTAACACCCTGCGATGAATAAGTCCTGTTATGGGTAAATTGTGGATAAAACTATCAACATTTAAAAAAATTATGTTGAAAGTTGCGTTGGACAATTTTTAATCTATTCACACCTGTTTCACGTGAAACATCGTTATTTGGCAATAAGTTACGGTTTTTTCATTTTATAAACGGATAAAAAGCTTCGATTTATCAACAGGTACAATGACGATATTTTTGTGAATATCTTGTTGGATTTGGAAATATCCTAAAAACGGGATGAACTTTCTATTCACATTATTTAAACATTTATCCTCTATTTATCAACAGTATAGTAAAACTTCTTGTTTAAAAGTATGCGCTTCGGATTGCGTAAAAAATAAAACCCTCAAAAATTGTATTTTTTGGGGAAAGGTAAGCCAAAGGAATTTTATGGAAAGCAACAAGTCTCGCGGAACTCGAAGCCTCTTCTGGATGAAGGTCAATCTGGTAGCGGTTGTCCTGATTTGTATACTGGGACTGATTGTTACGCACCAGTTGACGGCCAGCGGTTATTCGATGCAGCAGTTCTCCTCCGAAAGTCCTGACATTGGCGCGGCCATGAATTTCATGTACTATATCATCGCCATGGCTTTTTCCGGATTTGTCATGCTCCTGGTCTGGAGTATCTTTCAGTTTTTCTGGTTGCTCTGGTTGTTTCGCGCCGAAAAGAATTTGCGCCTGGTGGCCATGAGCAAGTTTTCTCCATGGGGTGCCGTCATTTGTAGTTGCATCCCGTACGTCGGATTTCTGATCCATTATTTCATCTTCAAGGATCTGGTAAAGCAGACTGAATCCGCGCTGGAAAGTCGCCGGCAGTCTTCTTCCAAGACGGTGGCCGAAATTCTTTCCAAGGTCAGTCCGGTTGACAAGAACTTCGTAAACGGTTTTGCGATCATGACCGTTTTGGCTGCCGCTATCGGTTTCATTCGCGATACCAGCATCTCGGGATTTTTGGCGGTGGCCTTCTCGGTGGCGTCGCTGCTTTGCTATATGAAATCTTTTGCAGCCTTCATTAAAGAGGAGCAGGCCCTGTTTGACATTTATCAAGAAGAAAAATTGATGGCCAAGGTGGACCAGGTGCTCTGGCAACGCAAGCTGGAGTCGGAATCCGCTGACGAAAAAACAAAAGTGTGATTTTATACATTTGCTAATTCCACATATATATTATATGTTTGATGAAGTTTCTAAAAAGAGGCTTGGAATGAAGAGTTTAAAGTTTTCTGCAGTTTTCGCATTGACCTGCGCCATGGTGGCCATGGCTGCTACCCAGGGTGGCAAGGTCCGTTCTGTTCTTGGCGATGTGTCTTACCAGAAGCAGGGTAAGAACAACTGGGCCGCCCTCCGAGTGGGTGCCAAGGTTCTGGACGGTTACATGATCCGGACCTACACCGAGTCCGGGGCGCAGATTTCCCTTTTAGATGGAAGTATGGTCGCTATCGGCGAAAATGCGCTGGTGGAATTCAACGAACTTCTGTTCGACAAGGATTCACGAGTTTCTGACATCAGCATCAAGAAGGGTATGATCCGCTTCGATGCCCAGAAGCAGAAAGGCAACAGTGTCTTCAAGTTTAGGACCGGAACGGCAACCGCATCGATCCGCGGTACCGACGGTACCCTCGGCATGACCGAAGCAGGTCAGCCCTACGGCGCCTTGAACTCCGGCGAAATGGTCATGGAAAATAATGGCCAGGAAATTCCTGTCAAGGCAAATCAGTTTGTGGCCTTCCGTAAGGATAAGCCTGCTGTCGTGGTAGAAGCAAAAAATGCAAGCGATCCCGAATTTGTGAAAAAGCTGGGCGAAGTCCTTGATGACACCACGAAGTCTGACGAAGCCATTCAGGCCCAGGCCCAGGAGCTGGACCAGAAGATCGAAGTCCGTAACGAGGATCTGAAATCCAAGTATAATTGTATCATCGATTCGCTGCCCGCTCTTGTCAGCGCAGACAGTATCGATATCGGCGTCACCTGTACTGCCGGCGTCCGAGTGTCTCTCGGTTCCGAAAGTTTTGAGTCCAAGGGTCACAAGTTGCATTTCACCCCCAGCTGGATTAGAGGTTCCTTCGGCGATAAGAAGTACCTGCTGAACTGCAGTGTGGACGGTGCCGATTTTGAATGCGGTCGAATTGCGTTCACCTATCGCGTGGACCGCACCGTTCGACTTCTGGAATCCGACGAAGGCAAGTGCTTTGCCGTTTTTGCCACTAGCGGATTTAATGACAACTCCGGTTCCGTTTCTGTCTTCCTGGGTGACAGCCTCATTCAGAAGACCAACATGGAAAAGGACGGTTCCAGCACCTTCACTCTTGTGCCGGGTGATCATGTGTACAAGGTGGTTGCCGAAAATGTGGATTCCGCCACGACGGCTGCCGGGACTGTGGAGCAGATGCTGAAGTGCTACCCGGTGACCAACGTGCAGATCGACATCCGCGGCGGCAATCGCGAAATTGTCAAGCGCAAGGTTTCCCAGGGCGCAGCCATCTATCCGGAACTGGAATTCGACTTGCTGGATGTGGCCGGTAACGACGTCGCCCAGGTGGAAGAAGTTATCGTCTCTGTAGACGGCGAAAATTTCGAGGCCGAGCAGGTGGCTTCTACCGTGGGCATTGGCTACAAGGTCAAGATGAGAATTCCCCGCGGCAAGTCCAAGATTGTCAAGGTGGCCGTGTTGATGCGCAGCGGTGAAACGGCTTACGCTTCCAAGATTTACGAATTCAAGTAATAAAAAAATTGGTGACTGAAAAATCCCCGGAACTTAACAAAGCTCCGGGGATTTCTTATATGACGATCAAACAGGTTTTTGAAAAAGAAAATAATTTAAAGGAGAACGTCTTTTTTCCGCAAAAAAGTTCAGCGGTAAATTTCGGGACGGGTACTGCGGAAACGCCGGTGGGTCCAGCCATACCACAGGGCGGGATTTTCACGGATCCGTTCTTCGAGCCAGGCGCGGTACGCTCCGTCTACGATGGAAATTTTTTCATCACGCTGTTTTGAGCCGCGTTGGTCCATGTTGTGCTGATTCACGTCATGCTGAACTTGTTTCAGCATCTCTTTCTGCATGTCCCTCTGCGTCTCATTCGGTTCTTGTGCTTCCACCGCATGCAGAATTTTTCTGTTTCCTTGCTCCTGGATCCAGCAGAAAAATACGGGAGTGTTCGGGCGGTGCCTCAGCAGAAAATCAGGAAGCGGATTTATTTTGGCGGGCCGCCCCAAGAAGGTTCCGTCCATGGCGCTGCCGATTCGGCTATCCTGATCCGCCAGCAGACAGAACAGTTGTTTTTTCCCGCCGCAGTCTGGCGCCTTTCCGTCCAGCTGGTCTAAAAATTCCCGCGGATTTTTGGCGTCGATGGAATAGGGCCGCCCGCGGACGCACCGCACTTTTTCGTACACGAAACGGTTCAGCCATTTCGGTTTCAGCGGAATAAAGCTGGCCTTCAGCGGAACGCCCAGCGCACAGAGCCATGCCCCGCTAGCTTCGTAGTTTCCGTAGTGTGCCGTCAGAAAAATTCCGCCCCGCCGCATCTTTTCGATGGTGCCCGCCGCCCCTTCTGCCAGCTCGAAAATTTTTCCGCCTGCAGAAAACGGATACGCCCCGCAGTCCTCGGGCAGTTTCTTGTAGACGTCAAAACAGAACAGCAACTCCCCTACGTGCCAGGTCAAGTTCCGCAGCATTTTCTTGTAGAGATTTTCCGCTTCCAGCTTTTCGCCGGACATCCACGTTCCCTGTGAAACGTATTCCAAGTTCCTTTTTATAGTCTGCTTTTTCCAGCCCGCAAAACCCAGTACCTTGAAGGCGGCACCTGCAAAAATTCGAACTGAAATCTGACCTATGGAAAACATCGATTCAAAATATAAAAAAGTGTTTGAAATTCCCATATTGGATGAGGGGCCCGTGGAAAAATTCCTGCACAGGTGCATGCGTTCAGGCATCGTCGCTAAAATTGCTAATAAAACCGACGATGCTTTTGGGTTGGGGAATTTTGTACCGCTAATATTGTTGTTATACTTGATTTATAGACCGAACGCCTGGAAGCTAGTTTTAGGTATAGTCCTGTTGAGTTCGACCCTATTTCCTTACATAGCATACAACATATTACAGCGGATTATCTGAATTCCAGGAGCTTGTAACTTTCGTAGTGGTCGGCCGTGTAATAGATGATGCAACCGGTTTGATAGACAAGTCGTTTTGTGCCGCGGCTCTGGACATTGCCGTAATCCACGTCGGCTTCGCGGTAGGTTCCGTCGGGTAGCAATTTTTCCTTGTTGCCGAAACTGTCGCCGCCGATCATGACACCCAGGGTTTTCCAGGGGTTGAAATTCCATTTGCTGAAAGTGTTTCCTGTGGAACTTTCGTAAAGTTTTTGCCCCTCGTTCTTGCACACATAATTTTTAGGCAGCTTGTCGAACTTGCAGATGTAGGCCCCCACGGAATCCCTGCTGGTGTAAACGCCGGACTCCTTGACGGCCTCGTAAATGGTGAGCTTTTTTTCTGAGTTGCCTGATGAAAACTGCGACGAACTTGACTGAGTCGGTGACGAACTTGACGCGGCCTCTGCGGAACTTGAAACGTCTTCCGAAGAACTGGAAAAGGCGCGTGATGAACTGAATCGGATTTCTGATGAACTGTAATCTTCATCGTCGTCGGAGCTGCTGACGGTAGGGGTGCTGCAACCGAAAAATGCGTTGACGAAAATGGTTAAAAGTACGAAATGTCCAAGGGCGAATTTCATACAGTTGAATATAGTTTTTTAACTTTAAGTTCTAAAATTTCAATAGGCGAAAAAAATGAAAAAAGTTGTTTTACTCGGAATTCTTCTGGCTTCTTCGATGTTTGTCGCCTGCGGTGACGATTCCTCTTCCGGTACATCTGCCGGTGGCAACTGCTTTACCGTAGAAAAATCTGTAAATGCTTGCGAATCCATTTCCAAGGATGATTTCGGTACATGGAAGTTTATTCGTAAGGATTCCTTTGGCGATGATATGCAGTATGTATATACCGTCGAAGGTGAAAAACTGGTGCTGACCACCACGGATTCTGGCTGCAATGTCAAGCGCGATGAAAAGTCCTACTCTTTCTACAATATGACTAAAGAAGCAAGCATCGAGATGTCTTACATGGCGGTTGTCTCTACTTGCGAAGATGGCCAGTAATGTAGCTCCCCGGCTGCACTTGATTTTTGCCTTTCGAAATTCTAGATTGTAGACCAAGGAGATCATTATGGCAAAGAAAGAAAAGCTGACGATCGTCGGCAACGCCAGGGGATCCGCCTCCGAGTCCGCAATGGAATCCGCGGCGATGCGATCCCTTCGAATCGATGGCTCCTGCAACGGGGCGACGCTCCGCACCAGAGTCATCAAGAACAAGAAACTCTACAATCGAAACTTTAAGCACAAGAAGTCCTTCGCTGATGCGGGGGACTTTCCTGTTTCACAGGCAAGTCTCGTCGGCTCGGAAGTGCAAACATAAATGTTTGCGTTTCGCTCGCCTCGGTTGACTTTCCTGTTTCACAGGCAAGTCTCATCGGCGTTTTTTTAAGGGATGAATTGAGTCAAAAAAAACGTCAAATTTTTTTTGAAAAAATGTTTGACAATTTTTTTTCAGCTGACGATATAATGCCTGCACGACTAAATTGGGAGCATCCAACATGTTAAATAAAAATTTCAGGGGAATGGAAAAATGTCATATTATGACAGCCGTCTTTTGCTATATTTTAACGTGATGAGAGATAGAACCACATAACAAGCAAGACATTTTTTTAGAGGGGTGCCCGGCAGGGTGCGGCGCAGCGTATGCGTTAAATCTCGGCTTTTGCGATTGCGTTCGCAATGGTCTTTTGCAATGGTTTTCGCTACAACCAAATAAGAGGGAATCGGCATGGCAAATAATGTTTCTAGGAAGGGAGTCAACATGAAAAACAATCAGGTCTACACTTGGACCGCAAAGCAGCAGGACTGGCTTGAACAGGCTCAGTCCGGTAACGATGGCGCATGCAGCAGTCTTTTCTGCTCCATGAAGGATACGCTGGAAACGGTTCACCGTTACAGCCAGGATGGTCTGTATCCGGCAAAGTTCGGTTACGACTTTAACTACAATGGCCGCTCTTTTGAAGATGCATCCAGCGACATCTACACTGCATTCAGGGATGCTGTACGCCGTTTCGATGCTACTCAGGGAGTACCCTTTGGCGCCTATGCCGTAAACGACTTGCGTCATCGAGCCATGGACTGGACTCGCGACCGCCAGAACGATCGCCTTGTCATGGTCGGACAGCGTCTGAACGATGGTGTGGACGGCAATGGCGATTACTGTGTTCTGTTGCAGTCTGACTACGATTCCTTCGTAGATGATTACTACGCCAGTAAGTCCGACTCCATGTGCGATGCAGAAGCTCATCCGGTAGAATTCTGCGAAATCATGGACCTGGTCGAAAAGATTCGCCAGGAAGTCATCAAGAGCGGCGATGTCCGTCTGCTGGAATTCATGAATCTTTACCTTGAATGCTGCTGCGAAAAGAAGGCAATGGAACAGATTGCCGAGCGTATGCAGGTTACCCGGGCCATGGCCTACGTCTACATGGATAGGTTAAGGGCTTTGATTGCGCCTAAGTTTGGCCCGGATTATGGCGCCGCTGCGTAGGCTGTCAAAAGATTTCTGTTGGCAGAATGTTGATTTGATGGGGAAAATCTAGTGTTTATGCGAAAAATGCGAAAAAATGTGATTTTTTTTAGATTTTTCCCTTGACATTCATCCAGAAAATTCTATAATTGGCCTCACCTCCGAACGAGACAGCCGAAACGCTGAAACGGACGGAAGCGAGAACCCGAGAGGCTCTCGAGAAGATTGAAGGAATCGGAGATGTGCTTAGTGACGGCCCAAGAAATTTCTTGGAATTAGTCAAATACGAACGTGATTACGGGACCAAGACTTTAAAAAAATTAATGAAGAGTTTGATCCTGGCTCAGAACGAACGCTGGTGGCGTGTCTTATACATGCAAGTCGAGCGGGGACTTCGGTCCTAGCGGCG